>NZ_DEYR01000094.1:0-103848 GCF_002364635.1 Pseudomonas sp. UBA3153 | reverse complement strand
CAGCCCAAAACTCACGTCAACCGCTTTTTCGAAAGAGTTTCGGCTGACAGATTTGCCTACATCTATATGGAAGAGTGAGCTAGGTACTGCCAGCAGCCCTGGGAGCCGCTTCCACAACTATATGTGTCGTGAACAGAATAAAAGCTACCGGTACGCCTTCGGTTGGGATACTCTGCATGAGAGCCGTGGGCGAGACTGCACCATAGGCCTTAAATTTTTCTGGAGTTGCACAATGGCTAATCGCCAAACTGGTACCGTTAAGTGGTTCAACGATGAAAAAGGCTTCGGCTTCATCACCCCGACTGATGGCTCTGCCGATCTGTTCGTACACTTCAAAGCCATTCAGAGTGATGGATTCAAAAGCCTGAAAGAAGGCCAGCAGGTCTCCTTCGTTCCCGCTAAGGGCCAGAAAGGCATGCAAGCCGAAGAAGTGCGCGTAGACTAAGTCTGCAGCTCTACTGAAAAAAGCCCCGCTCGCGGGGCTTTTTTTATGCCTGAAGAAACGCATCCGGTTACCAGGAAAGCCCGTAGCCAGGCCCCTGCGGACGAACTCTCCATGTCGGGGGTAGTCAGCTCTAGGGTGACCAACCCGGGAGCAGATGATGGAAATCAGTTTGGAAGGCCAGGTCGCCCTGGTTACCGGAGCCAGCTCCGGAATCGGCAAAGCTGCCGCCAAAGCGCTGGCCGACGCCGGCGCTGCAGTCGTAGTCAACTACAACTCACATGCCGAACCCGCCCAGCAGCTGGTCGCGGAGATCCAGGCGGCCGGCGGCAGGGCGATAGCCGTGGAAGCCGATGTCTCCAACGAGTCGGACGTCGAGCAGATGCTCAGGCAGACCCTGAACGAGTTCGGCAGGCTGGACATCCTGGTGGCGAACTCCGGCATGCAGCGCGACGCCGCAATTCTGGACATGACGCTGGAGGACTGGAACGCCGTCATCCAGGTCAACCTCACCGGTCAGTTCCTCTGCGCCCGGGCGGCCATCCGCCAGTTCGTGGCGCAGGGCATCGATTCCTCCATATCCCGCGCGGCCGGCAAGATCATCCATATGAGTTCGGTACACGAGCGCATCCCATGGGCGGGACATGTCAACTACGCCGCGTCCAAAGGGGGTGTCGACCTGCTCATGCGAAGCCTTGCGCAGGAGGTCTCCCATCAGCGCATACGCATCAATAGCGTGGCGCCTGGCGCCATCAGCACAGCGATAAATGAAGAGGTTACCCAAGGCGATGCGGCGGACAAGCTTCTCGAGCTGATTCCCTACGGCCGGATCGGAGCCGTCGAGGACGTAGCCAACGCGATCGTCTGGCTCGCCTCCGACGCCTCCGACTACGTGGTCGGCGCCAGCCTGTTCATCGATGGAGGCATGAGCCTCTACCCGGAGTTTCGTGATAATGGATGAAGCCCTCATGCAACGCCCTATCGAGGCTCACGGCATCATTGGCGACATGCAGACCGCCGCGCTGATCGCCGACGATGGCTGTATCGACTTCCTCTGCTGGCCGAACTTCGACAGCCCCACCATCTTCGCCTCCCTGCTGGACAGTCCGAAGGCCGGCGCCTTCGAGATCATTCCGGACATTCCCGCCCCTCGCCACCAACAGATCTACCTGCCCGACAGCAACATTCTGCAGACCCGCTGGCTAGGTGAAACGGCCATCGCCGAGGTAACCGACTTCATGCCGGTAGGCAACGAGCCGGGACCGCCGCGACTGATCCGTCAGGTCAACGCCGTGCGCGGCCAGATCAGATTCACGATACGTTGCGCCGTGCGACATGACTATGCACGCACCGAAACCCGCGCCGAGGCGGACGGCTCGGACGTATGCTTCCTGGCCGACGGAAAACCGACGCTTCGCCTTGCCGCCAGCTGCCCTCTGGTGATCGAGGATGCCGCCGCGCTGAGCGTCTTCGTCCTCGCCGAGGGCGAGAGCGTCCAACTGGTGCTGAGCGATGCGGACCACCAGCGGATGAATGCGGACGATGCCTCGCGCTGCCAACAGGAGACCCTCTCCTTCTGGCGCAACTGGGTTCACCGATCCAACTACCGCGGCCGTTGGCGCGAAGCCGTCGAGCGCTCCGCTCTCGCGCTCAAGCTGCTCACGTCGCGCAAACATGGCGCGATACTCGCCGCCGCCACCTTCGGGCTCCCGGAAGCGCCGGGCGGCTCGCGCAACTGGGATTACCGCTACACCTGGATCCGCGATGCGTCCTTCACGGTGTACGCGTTCATGCGCCTGGGCTATGTGGACGAAGCCAACGACTTCATGCGCTGGGTCGGCAAACGCGTCAGCGAATGCAAGCGTGGCGAGTTGCGCATCGTCTATCGGGCGGACGGGGAACGGGAACTCACCGAGGAATCCCTGCCCCACTTCGCCGGCCACGGCGGCGCCACTCCGGTTCTGATCGGCAACGATGCCTACGGTCAGGTTCAGTTGGATATCTATGGCGAACTTCTCGATGCCATTTACCTGGCCAACAAGTACGGCGAGGCCGTACCGCACGATGAGTGGCAGCACATCACTCGCCTCGTCGATCATGTCTGCGAACGCTGGCAACAGCCCGACGTGGGGATATGGGAGATGCGCGGCGAGGCGCAGCATTTCCTGCACTCCCGGGTGATGTGCTGGGTCGCGGTGGATCGCGCCATTCGACTTGCCAGCAAACGCTCGCTTCCCGCGCCGTTTCGCCAATGGGATGAAACCCGCCGGGCGATCCACGAAGACATCTGGAGCAATTTCTGGAACGAGGAACGCGGCCATTTCGTTCAGCGACTGGGCAGCACCGCGCTGGATGGCGCGATGCTGATGATGCCGCTGGTACGCTTCGTCAGCGCGACCGATTCCCGCTGGCTGGCAACGCTGGATGCCATCGGCGCATCGCTGGTCAGGGACGGGATGGTAAAGCGCTATCTGCCCAGCGACACGCCCTCGGACACCCTCGAGGGCGAGGAAGGCGCGTTCGCCGCCTGCTCTTTCTGGTACGTCGAATGCCTGGCCCGCGCGGGCCGCGTGGCGGAGGCGCACCTGGAGTTCGAGAAGCTGCTGAGTTACGCCAATCAGTTGGGTCTCTACGCCGAAGAGTTCGACGGACGCGCCCACCATCTCGGCAACATGCCCCAGGCGCTGACCCATCTGGCCTTGATAAGCGCCGCGACCTTCCTCGATCGCAAGCTGGATAAACGCGCGACGCTCTGGCAGCCCTGATGGGAGAGGTCCGCCACTCCGGCGGACCTTCCATCGATCGCATTCCGTTTGCCGAATGTCGGCGCCGCTGGTATCTGTACGGATAACCAGTTCCAAACGAATCCGATCCCGTGCCCACCGCAGTCATTCCCGCCTCCCTGTCGCCCGATGCTGAGCAACGCTACGTCGTAGCCGTGCGGGCGCTGTGCGAGTTCACCGCCAAATCCGGAGATCTCGACCTGCGCTTCACGCCCTCGCCAACCGCGAGCGAAGGCATGGCGGGACATGTGGCAGTGGCGTCGAGGCGCGGCGCGGGCTACCAGACCGAACTGACCCTGAACGGGGAGTACCGGCACCTTCGGGTACGCGGTCGCGCCGACGGCTACGACCCGCGGGCGAATCGTCTGGAGGAAGTGAAAACCTATCGCGGCGACCTGGCCCTACAGCCGGCCAATCATCGCGCCCTGCACTGGGCGCAGCTGAAGGTCTACGGCTGGTTGTTGTGCCGGCAACTGGACCTGCAGGAAATCGAACTGACCCTGGTGTACTTCGATATCGCCAGCCAGCGTGAGACCCTGATCGGCGAGCGGCACGCGGCGTCCGCACTGCGCGCGTTCTTCGAATTGCAGTGCCAGCGCTTCATTGCCTGGGCGGAACAGGAGGTCGCGCATCGCAAACGGCGTGACCTGGCGCTCGGCGCGCTGCGCTTTCCCCACGAAGCCTTTCGACGCGGACAGCGCCCGCTGGCCGAAACCGTCTACAAAGCCGCCTGCACTGGCACCCACCTGCTCGCCCAAGCACCAACGGGCATCGGTAAAACCCTCGGCACGCTGTTTCCGCAGCTCAAGGCGATGCCTGGCCAGCGGCTGGACAAGGTGTTCTTCCTCGCGGCGAAGTCTCCTGGCCGTCAGTTGGCCTTGCACAGCCTGCAAACCCTGCGCGGCGAGACGCAGCATCCACCCCTGCGCGTGCTCGAACTGGTGGCCCGCGACAAAGCCTGCGAGCACCCGGACAAAGCCTGCAACGGTGCATCCTGCCCGCTCGCCCAGGGCTTCTACGATCGCCTGCCGGCAGCGCGCGAAGCGGCGTTGACCGTGGCCTGGCTGGACCAGCAGGCGCTGCGGTGCGTGGCACTGGAGCATCGCATCTGCCCCTATTACCTGAGCCAGGAACTGACGCGCTGGGTCGATCTGGTGATCGGCGATTACAGCTACTACTTCGACCTTGGCGGCCTGCTGCACGGGCTGACCCAATCCAACGAATGGCGTATCGCCGTGCTGGTGGACGAAGCGCACAACCTGGTGGAGCGCGCTCGACAGATGTACAGCGCCGCGCTCGACCAGTCGCAGCTGGCCTCGATACGCCGCGAGGCACCCGCGCCCCTGAAGCGACCGCTGGACCGTGTCCATCGCCAATGGAACGCCCTGCATTCCGAGCAAATCGCGCCGTACCAGCGCCATGACGCGCTCCCAACGAAATTGCTGCAGGCCTTGCAGCAGGCAGGCTCGGCCCTGATGGACCATTTCAGCGAAGCCCCGTCGTCCATCGACCCGGCCCTGCAGGCCTTCTACTTCGACAGCTTGCAGTTCCTGCGCATCGCCGAGCTGTTCGGCGCCCATTCGTTGTTCGACGTGCACAAACGCGACATCGGCCGGCGCCGCAGCGCTTCGCTGCTGAACCTGCGCAACCTGGTACCGGCGCCCTTCCTGCAGCCGCGCTTCGAGGCCAGCCGCTCGACCGTCCTGTTCTCCGCGACACTCAGCCCGCAGCACTACTATCGAGAACTGCTGGGCTTGCCCGATACCTGCCGCTGGATCGATGTGGAGTCGCCGTTCGACCATCGGCAACTCCGGGTGACGGTGGTGGACGACCTGTCGACCCGCTATCTGCATCGACAGTCGTCCCTGCGCCCGATCGTCGAGCTGATCGGACAGCAGTTCGCCAACTGCGCAGGCAACTACCTGGCCTTCTTCAGCAGCTTCGATTACCTGCAGCAGGTGGCGCAGCTTTTGGCCGAGCGGTTTCCGCACATTCCGCAGTGGCAACAGTCGCGGCGCATGGACGAGCCCGCCCGCTCAGAGTTTCTCGCGCGCTTCACGCCGGACGGCCGCGGTATCGGCTTCGCCGTGCTCGGAGGCGCGTTCGGCGAGGGCATCGATCTGCCGGGCGAGCGCCTGATTGGCGCGTTCATCGCCACGCTCGGCCTGCCACAGCTGAACCCGGTCAACGAACAGATCAAGCTGCGTATGCAGCAGCTGTTCGGCGCCGGTTACGACTACACCTACCTCTACCCCGGCCTGCAGAAAGTAGTGCAGGCGGCGGGGCGGGTCATCCGCGGCCAGGATGATCGCGGGGTGGTGTATCTGATCGACGACCGCTTCGCCCAGCGCCAGGTACGCGCGTTGCTACCCGCCTGGTGGAGCGTCGCGTGCGCCTCGATCGCGGACTGTACCGCGACCGAGAATCGGCTCGACCCGGTGCCCGGCTAGCGGCAGTAACCCTCCTGGCCGCTGCGGACGATCAGGCAGTTGGACTTGTCGGCGAGCCATTTGAACCCAGTCTCCACGCCCTTTCCAGGCCGAATGGTCTGTTGCGCCCCATCACGGACGAAGCGGATTGTCTCGCCGTCGGCCTGCCCCGCGAACTCTGCCTGGCCGTCCAGATCGCTCTTGATGGTCAGTACGTAGTGCCCTTCCCCGCCCTCGGCATTCGCACGGATGTCGAGGAAGAGTCCCTCCGGGCCCAGCCAGCGACCGATCCAGCTGTCGGTGGGTGGCACCTGCGTGGCCGGCACGACCGCCGCCCGCTCGGGCACCGCCGTACTGGTTGCGGGTGCGGTGTCGCCGCCGCAACCCGCCAGGGTAACCAGCGTCATCATCGTGATGATCCGTTTCATGCGCGCCTCGCTGCCTGGGAAAGATGATCATGTCGAGCCCTCGATGCGCCTTGTCGTTCCCCAAACGGAGAACTAACCGCATCGCGCCCCTTCTACCGATCAGGTGCGGATCGTCTCCACAGGTAGAAAGGAACCCTCATGTCCATCTTGAAGATCGCCACGTTCAACATCAATGGCATCCGCTCGCGGCTGCCCATCCTGCTGGAATGGCTGGAGCGGGAAGCACCGGATATCGCCTGCCTGCAGGAGTTGAAAGCGCCGGACAAAGGCTTCCCCATCGATGACATAAGGGCCGCTGGCTATGGTGCGATCTGGCAGGGGCAGAGCTCATGGAATGGCGTGGCGATTCTCGCCAAGGGAATGGATCCGCTGGAAATCCGCCGTGGTTTGCCGGGAAACGAAAGCGACGGCCAGAGCCGCTATCTCGAGGCCGCGGCCCATGGGGTGATCGTCGCCAGCCTGTATCTGCCGAACGGAAACCCGCAGCCAGGCCCTAAATTCGACTACAAACTGGCCTGGTTCGAACACTTCATCGAACACGCCGCCGGTCTGCTGGAGAGCGATCACCCCGTCGTACTGGCGGGCGACTACAACGTCGTCCCCACTGACATGGACATCTACAACACGCGTTCCTGGCTGAACGACGCGCTCTTGCAGCCGGAAAGCCGCGCCTGCTACGAGCGCTTGCTGGAACAGGGATGGACCGACGCCCTGCGCACGCATTTTCCCGACGAGCGGATCTACACCTTCTGGGATTACTTCCGCCAGCACTGGCAAAAGAACTCGGGCCTGCGGATCGATCATTTGCTGCTCAGCCGCACGCTCTCACCCTGTTTGAGAGACGCTGGCGTGGACCGCTGGGTGAGGGATCTGCCCCATACCAGTGACCACGCACCGACGTGGATTTCGCTCGAGATGGACTGAAAAAAGACGGCCAAAGGGGCAGCTTGGGGACCGTAAAACAGCTACGTACTGACGTTCATTCGATAAAAAAGAGGATCGAGCGACGACTTTTTTCCAGCGAAAAACCCTTATTTTTAAGCGGTTAAAAAGCCTGGAAGGAAGCGAAAAAAGCTCGAGCAGTGGCCACGGGCCATACCGATTGTCGACTGAGCAGAAAAAAATTCATAACTCAGAAACACAACCTGATTATTAAAAAAATCGAGATATAGGAGTGATCTTCGCCGATACCGCTTCGATTTAAGCGAAACGGCGAAGTCTTGAAATTCCCGAGATTTTGCTATTTCGAGAGACGCAGAAAAAGTACGTGGAGCTATTCTGCGACGAGACAGTCGAAGCGTTTGCAGGCACCCGCCCCACGGGCGTTTAAGCGGAACGACAGGCGGCCGAATCTTCTTCGAGCAAATGCTCAAATTTGATGATACTTTCGGGATGGCGGAACGCCACAGTCAGATAACCGACTACCTGGCACCAATACGCCAACCGAATGACACCGCCTGGCTGAGCAGGCTAAAAGTAAGCCAACTTAAGGATGACTGACATGAGCTTCGCTGACTCGATGATCGACCTCGACTCCATGAACTCCGACGGCGTCGAAATCAATAAAATTCGTATTCCGTTCTTTTCCAGAATCATCGCAAAAGTTGCCTCGCTCATGCCAGCCACGAAGTTGAGCAGCGGTCTTCGCCTTGAACTTCAAAGTCATAAGCAGCACCTCGGTCGCGGGATCTAGATCGGTCCGGGACGGTATGTATTTTTATAAACCATTTTTGAAAGGATATCCATCATGAGTTTCGCCGCCTCGATTTGCGATCTTGATACCATGAACTCGGCCGTTGCCAAAATCAACCATGTTCAGCTGACTTCCTTCAAAAAAATTCTTCGCAGCGTCGTCGCACTCGTATCGACCTCTACTTCGCGCGAAATAAACCAAACGCAAAAAATTGGCAAGCCCGACATCGGGCGTGAATCGAATCAGAGCAAGAACTCCTGATCAAGTTCCATAACATAACCTCACAGAAAATCAAAGGACGAACGCCATGAGCTTTGCAGACTCGATGAATTCCCTGGACGCCATGAACGACGACGAAGTAGTGATCAATGAAATCCGCCTGCCGTCGGTCAAGAGCCTTGCCCTGAAAGTTATCTCGTTGTTCAAGCCGGGCAATACGGTCGATGCCTCGCGCGCCCAGTACATCCAACAACCGAACATCAGCCAGCACTCCTGACTTTCTTTGAAACCAGCAAGGATGACCAACATGAGCTTTGCAGATTCGATGAACTCCCTGGACGCCATGAATGACGACGAAGTTGTAATCAACTCCATTCGACTGCCGTCCGTGAAAGTTCTTTTTGCCAGAATCGTTTCGCTCTTCAAACCGGAACAAACCGTCGACCTGTCTGCCAGCCAGCGTCAGCAACACGGCCTCCAGCAGCTCTAGATCAAGACTGAACTTGCCCTTAACCACGAAAAGGATGACCGCCATGAGCTTTGCAGATTCGATGAATTCGCTGGACGCCATG
Source organism: Pseudomonas sp. UBA3153 (assembly GCF_002364635.1). Lineage (NCBI taxonomy): Bacteria > Pseudomonadati > Pseudomonadota > Gammaproteobacteria > Pseudomonadales > Pseudomonadaceae > Pseudomonas > Pseudomonas sp. UBA3153. Next base: position 95,282 of record NZ_DEYR01000094.1, on the reverse strand, counting down.
AACGACGACGACGTTGTGATCAACGAGATTCGCCTGCCGTCGATCAAGGTTCTTCTTGCAAGGATGATTGCCTCCCTCAAACCGGCACCGCGACTCGTAGAGCCGGCCAGCCAGCACCTGGGCCACGTTCAGCAGTCCTGATCACCCTCGACAATCCCAACTACGGAAGGACGATTACCATGAGCTTTGCAGATTCGATGAACTCGCTGGACGCCATGAACGACGACGAAATCGTGATCAACGAGATTCGCCTGCCCTCGTTCAAAACCATCGTGCTCAAGTTCGTTTCGCTGTTCAAACCCGAGCGCAACCCGGTTCTCGGCAACGCAACGGTCCAACAGCAGAACTTAGGCCAGCCGTTGTAATTTGATAAACCACTCGATGGACAATTGGGAGATACATCCATGAGCTTTGCGGACTCGATGCAATCGATGGACGAGATGAATGGCGATGACGTTCGGATCAACGAACTTACTCTACCGCTTGCAGGAAAGATCAGGGCAATGTTTACCGCGCTATTGACCGGCCATAGCCAATTTCGTGCACGCGTGAACGAAAACCATATTGCGACAAATCCTACGCCACAGACCTGAGTTACCCGCGCAGGTTATGCGCGAGCGAGTAAGCCACCCAGAACATGGGTTGGATTTATCGTTCATTGAAATTGATATCGGAAATCCAAGTGATTTCTGGAGTGGTCATCCGAGAGCTTTAAGCGACTACTGAGCATCGCCTTTGTGACTTTGGAAAAGATATCGCGAAACTGGAAGCGTCCACTGCTACGGACCCCGATTTCGTATTACATGCCCGTCGACTCGAGACGATAGATCGAGAGAACTTCCGTCGCTCCAGCAGGGTTTGCTCTATGCAGTCATGGAACATCGGCCGAATAACAGCTTGCGGTCCGGATGTGGTTGTTTATCCGCCTGGGTAGTTGGTAAATATCCTCTACGCATCTCGAAATCTATTCATGGAAACCTGGATATTCTTCCTGGATTGACACTCCTCGCCCAATCTCTCGGGACTGGTCAGAACATTAACTCTGATCCCGGAAAGCACCCGCCATCTAATTAGCCAGTATCGCGCACGGATATTATCGTCATGCGTTAACACGCGACGTAAACAGTGGCGCTCGGTTTATATGAGTATTTCCAACCAGACGCTGCCTGGCGTCCGTGTACATCAAGTACGAGCCGATAGGCGAATCCGCCATTCACCGATAGCGCTCATGGCGTGGCTAGCGGATCCCCGCGAGATGCTGGAGCGCGTGGAAGCAGCCGCTGGCCACTGCCACGGCTCCCCGCGTGATGTTGAGACTGCCCCCTGCGTCACAGTTGGCAAGGGTGAAGCGCGATGAAGAGGCCGTAAGCAGCTGATTATCACAGCGGTAAGCCTACGGCGAGGCGGCACGCCTACGCGCCGCTCGCACCGCGGAAGCGAATCGAGGCGATCCGCCCAGGGCAATTGGACAGGGGCAAGGCACCGGCAGGGGTGGCTCCTGCTCCCTTGTCACAGTCAGCCGGCGCTCAATGCGCCTCAATGATGGCCAGCTCGAAAAGCGCTTCGAGTCCCTGCTGTTCCTCCATACTCCAGATGCATTCGAGCAGCTTGTCGATCCGCTCGGCGCCCAGGAGAGGACAGAGAAGCGTCCGAAACTTGTTTTCGAAGTCTTCATCGTCCATCGGCGTAGCGAGCGAGCCCCGCGCGGCGTTGACCTGTTTGGTGAGGGTCTCACCCGAGGTCAGCTCGATGGTCACCCGGTTGGGAATCTGCGCCGGAAACAGCGCGGTCAGCTCCTCGTTGGGGTACACACTGATCTTGTCCATGAACGCCAGCACGCTGGGTTCGCCAAGCTTTTTCGGGGCGAAGGACGAAGCGGTTATCTGCCCGTCGAGCAAGGCCCTCGCCACGGCGTAGGGCAAGCTATGGTCCGCCGTTTCACGGCTGGCGGGCCGCCATTTTTCCGGGTCCTTGCCGAGGATCCGGTAGCCCACCTCGGTGGTGTCGATGCGCACGGCGCGTATGACTCCGAGGTCACCGAGCTGGCTGCGCAGTTCCAGCGCGGCCCATACCGCGGTCTGCATTTCACCCTGCATCGGCAGCAGCTTGGTCAACGTATTAAGGATGCGGAAGTCGCCATTCTCGGCGTTGCCGAACTGCTGGACATCGAGCTGGAAGGCGCCGGTGATCTGCTTCATGAAGCCCATCTCGCCCTCGAAGATTGGCGATGGCCCGGTCACGCCGTGGCGCGCCAGCAGCGCGGAAAATACGCCGTTGCGGGCGGCATTGGCGGCCGAGCAACCTTTCCATGCCGACAGTTCGCCCGCGCGTACCTGGCGCAGGGCGATATGCCCGTTCACCGCGATGTTGATGGCGTGCGCCAGTTGCTCCTGGCTCAGTTTCATCAGCCGCCCGGCGGCCACCGTGGCTGAGACCAGCACGTAGTTCACGTGGTCCCAGCCGAGGCGATAGAGGTTGGCGGCGTCCTGCAGGCGGCATTGCACTTCATAGGCCAGCACGATGGCGACGATCAGCTCCCGGCCCGAGGCGCCCTCGGCTTCGGCAACCGCCAGGCAGGTGGGAATGTTGTCGCTGGGATGGCCCAGTTCCTTGGCGATGTAGCCGTCATTGAAATCGTAATAGCGCACCATGGCGCCATTCACGAATGCGGCCATATCGACGCTGGTTTTCTGCGCCGTGCCGAGCACGCTCGACGAGTCGAGGAGCACGCTGCCGGCGAAGCGGCGCAAGTCGGCGACCACCGTTTCGTCGAAGCTGCCCAGGGCGCAACCAAGGCTGTCGACCATGCGTTGTTTGACCTTGTGCACCACCGCGGCGGGCAGGTCGTCGTAGCGAAGTGTCAAGGCGTAGTGGCTGAGTTGTTCTGCCAGGTTCATAGAAGGTTTCCAGAAAGAGAGGGACTGGCTGTTCAAGACATCACGCGCGCCGGCTGGCGAGCGCCTCGGTAAGGACGTTGGCCCACTGCGCGCCGTGCATGTCCCGGTCCTGCAGCGAACCCTGCACTACCGGGCGCGGCAGGCTGATCTTGATCACGTTCAGCGCCTCCAGGCGGAACACCCTCACCTGCTGCGGGTCGCCGTGCAGCATCTCCGCCATCGCGGGCTCGGCCAGGCGCGGCTCCTGGCTCAGCTGGCGGAAAACCTCGGTATTCGCGCAGAAGATGTCGAAGGTGAGCCAGTAAGGCCCGGCGTTTTTCGAACGGATCTCGTAACCCTGGGAATGGCTCATGCTCAAGCTCCTGTAGTGGTGATGTCGAAACGGAACGGCGCCAACGGATCCTCGATCACCATCACGTGGTTGAGCATGAATTCGTAGGCGGGGCCGCGATCCATGGACGGGGGCGACAGCGGAAACGCGTGGGACGGCAGCTCCTTGTCGTCGGGCAGCGGGAAATGCAGCAGATACGGGTTGAGCAAGGCGATGATGTCCTGCGTCCGCGAGGCCTGCGGGGTGGTCACGATGGCCAGAACACCGATCTCCACCGGCTGGCCGACCTGGCTCTCCAGATCGCCGAGCGCCGAGTTCTTGCCGATGGCGCGGAACTGCAGGTCGTAATCCGCCGGGCCGATGTCGAGGTTCTTCTCGATGCGCTTGCGCATGACCTGGTCCAGCGAGGCCAGCCATTCGTCGAAGCGGGCGATGTATTCCGGGCCACGCACCAGGCTCAGGAGTACCGATTGGTACCCCGCCACCGCGGCGCCTTCGAGCTTCACCGTGTAGTGCTCGCTGGTGGTCCACAGCGAACCTTCGACCCGCACCCTCTTCTCGTCGATCGCGTGGTAGCGCGCCGCCTCGACGTTCAACACGCCACCCGGCTCCACCAGTACATTGGGGTTGCTGTTCTCGTAGAGCATGTGCGCCATGACCGAATGTGGCGTGGCTCGCGCCTGGTCGCCCACCGCGATCAGGGTGAATCCGCCGTCATCGATCTCGGCAATCACCATCGCCTCGGTTGGCGTGGTGGTGCACTGCGGACCGCACTCCAGGGTCTTGCCGGCGTGCCAGGCGGGGCCCGCCGGTGCGCCATGCAGGATGGGGAAGCAGGCCAGCACCGCGGTGTCGGTGGCGCGCCCGGCGAGGACGATGTCAGCGCCCTGCTCGAGCGCATGGATGAACGGCTCGACTCCCATTACCGCGACGATCCGCGAGCAGCGCTCGATGTGCGCCTGGTCGATCGGCCGCACCGGGTTCAACGGCAGTATCCGTCCGTCCGCCAGGGCCTGGGTCACTGTGGCGGTGTTCTGTTCGCTATAGATAGCGGCGATCTTCACGGTCTGCTGCAGCTCGGCCGCGATCTCCAGGCACAGACCGCGCACCAGGTCCACGCCGGCATCGGAACCACAGGTGCCACAGCTGCCGATGATCAGCGGCACGCCGAGTTCGGCGCGGGCACGCATGTAGGTTTGCAATTCGGCCTTGAGCACGATGGCCGAGCTCTTGCTCTTGCCGGTGCCCAGGTAATAGGGGCCGGAGTCGGTGGAGCCGGCGTCCATGGCGATCACGTCCGGCTTCTCCAGCAGCGCCTGCTGGAAGATGTCCTGGCGTAGCCCGGAGCCCATGCCCCCGGTCGGGGCGAGCACCTTGATGGATTTTTTCATGGTCGTTCCTCTGTCGAAGGGTGCCGCCTCGCCCGCGCTTGCAGGGCCGGCGAGGCTGGCTTTTTTGCGGCAAGCCGCTGCCTGTCCCCCCGGCATTCGCCAGGGGGCGCTGTGAGTCGTGGAACGGGGGCGCTAGCTGATGGCGCCGGTCGCCAGGGCGGAAAGAATCAGTACCGCCGAACTGCCCAGCGCCCAGCCGAGGCAGTAGCGCTGCAGGTCACCGACCTCCCGTTGCAGCAGCCCGCTGAGCAGGTAGGACGCCGCCAACAGTGGGCTCAAGGCGTGCACGGGCTGGCCCAGCACGGAGGCGCGGGCGATGTGCAGCGGGTCGACCCCGTATTGCGCGCCGGCGCCACCGAGGATCGGCAGGATGCCGAAGAAGAAGGCGTCGTTGGACATGAAGAAGGTGAAGGGAATCCCCGCCAGTGCGGTGATCACGCTCATGTACGGTCCGGCGCCCTCGGGCAGCACGCCAAGGAACGCCTGGGACATGCCGTCGACCATTCCCGACCCGCTGAGGATGCCGGTGAAGGCTCCGGCCGCGAAGATCAGGGCGATCACGTTCAACACGCTCTCCGAATGGGCGGCGATGCGCTCCTTCTGGTCCTGCAGCCGTGGGTAGTTGATCACCAGCGCCAGCGCCAGGGCGACCATCATCAGCACCGGCAGCGGTCCGAGCCCCAGCCCCATGGATGCCACCAGCCCGAGGGTCAATGCCAGGTTTATCCAGAACAGCCGCGGGCGATGGCTGGGTTTCGGCTCGCGCACCAGATGCGCACTGGCCACTCCGGCGCCCCCCGGCGTCCAACCCAGACGCTTGCGCTCGCGCAGGCCCAGCCACCAGGCGGCGACGAAGGCATAGGCCAGGCCGATCACGACGGTAGGCAGCAGGCCGGTGAACACATCCATCGCATCCAGGTGCAGCGCGCTGGCGGCCCGGGCGGTGGGCCCGCCCCAGGGCACCACGTTGATCACGGTGTTGGTCAGCAGCAGCATCACCGCCAGGATCAGCGGGTTCATGCCCATGCGCAGGTACACCGGCAGAAAGGCGCTGACCACCACCAGCACCGTGGTGGAGCCGTCGCCGTCCAGGGAAATCAACGCCGACAGCGCGGCCGTTCCCAGTGTGATGCGCAACGGATCGTTACCCACCATGCGCATGATCCGCCTGATTGCCGGCTCGAACAGGCCGGCGTCGAACATCACCGCGAAGAACAGGATGGCGAACATCAACATCATCGCGGTGGGCGCCACCTTGACCATGCCCCCCATCACCATCTCGCCCAGTTGCGGACCGAGGCCGAGTGCGAGCCCGAAAACCACCGGCACCAGGATCAGCGCAACGATTGCCGACAATCGTTTGCTGAGAATCAGCGCCATGAACACCAACACCATGCCGAAACCAACCCAAGCCATTTTCTTATCCTTGTTTTTATGAAAGCTGCTTGCTGATGCCGCCTGTAGCGAGGAACGCCCCCCCGCCACGAATGCATCAATGGCGGGAAAAATAAACATGGATAGATTTTGTGTAAATCTGTATTTTTTTTGTCCACCAACGTTTCAAAATGCGCCGATATTCCCATTGATCCGCCAGCTACCAGGCTCTCGGGTCTGCCAGCAAGCCACCTCAGATGCGAGGCTCAAATGCCTACCCAAGACGAGCTGTACCTGTCCGCCGAAGAAGCCGCCAGCCTGCTCGGCGTCAACCTGCCCACGCTCTATGCCTACGTCGGACGCAAGAACATCCGCTCGATCAAGGTGGAGGGTTCGCGCAAGCGCCGCTATTGGGCGGCGGACATCCAGCGCCTGACCAAAGGTGTGAAGACGCCCGACGGCAGCGCCGGCAAGCGCGTTGCCGGGGACTCCAGTTCGCTCACCCTGCTCACCGAAAACGGCCTCTACTACCGTGGGCGGGACATCACCGAACTGGTGGAAACGGCGACCGTGGAAGAAGTCGCGGAGATGTTCTGGCAGGTTCCCGGCGCCTTCGGCAGCACGCTCCCGCACATGCCGCCGGGCGTATTGCCGCTGCTCGAGCTGTACAGCCATACGACGGTGATCGAGAAAGCCATCGCGCTGTTCCCCCTGGTGGAGCGCGAGAATCCCAAGGCGTTCGATCTGTCCCCCGAGGGCTATGCACGGACCGGTGCCGACGTGGTGCGCTGGTTCGCCGCCCTGGTCGTCGGCACCGCCGCACCGGATACCCGGCCGCTGCACGAGTTCATCGCCGCTTCTCGCGGCGTGGACGCGCACTACGCCGACCTGATCCGACGCATGCTGATCCTTTGCATCGACCATGAACTGGACCACTCCACGTACAGCGTGCGCGCCGCAGCCAACACCGGCGTCACGCCTTACTACGCGGTGATCACCGGCCTGGCGGCGTCGCGCGGGCGACGCATGGCCTATGGCCGCAGCGAGGCGGTCGGACGCCTGGTCGATGAAGTGTGCACGGCGAAGGACCCCTCCGACCCCATTCTTCAGCACTACAGCCAGGGCGGCGACATTCCGGGCTTCTGCGCCAACGTGCACCGCATCGCCGATCCACGCGCCATCAGCCTGAAAACCACACTCGACGACATGTTCGCCGACGACCCGGAATACCGTCGCCTGCTCAAGGCCATGAGCGTGGCCGAAGAGCTGGTGCAACGCCCGGTGGAATTCATCCTGCTGGTCAGTTTCGTCGGGCGCAAATTCAACCTGGTCGGTCAGGAACTGGCGCTGGCCGCGGTCGCCCGGCTGATAGGCTGGATCGCTCACGCCAGCGAGCAGTACAACCAGCAACCGATGGTTCGCCATCGCGCCCGCTACACCGGCGCCCTTCCCGGTTAAGCCGCCCCTCAGACACCGGCGGCAATCCTGCCGCCGCGCGCCCTTCCCTTGCCCGTCGCTTGCCTCGATACGCCACGCAAACGGACGCGATAGGTGTACGAATTCCGTACAGATTTACATCCAATCCACGCGTGTATAGCGTATCCGAGAGCTCAATACATACACATGTACGGCACCAGTACATGTTTAATTGAACCAAAGCCTAGGTTGCAGGGGATACAGCAATTGCTCACGCCCGCATCCAATAACAAGAAAAGGTGAACAGACGTGAAAGCAACCATCAAGCGGTCCGGCTTGCCGGGCGCAGCCGTCCTGGCAGTGGCAACCGCAGGCTACATGGCCGGCGCGCAGGCGGTGAGTTTCAATCTTGGCGAGGTCGAGGGAAAGCTGGACTCCTCGCTGTCCATCGGGGCCAGTTGGGCGATGCGCTCGCCGGACCCGGACTTCATCGGCGTGGCCAACGGCGGCAAGGGCGAATCTCGCACCACCGACGACGGCCGGCTGAACTTCAAGAAGCACGACACCTTTTCCAAGATCTTCAAGGGCAGCCACGACCTCGAGCTGAAGTACGGCGACTCGGGTGTATTCGTGCGCGGCAAGTACTGGTACGACTTCGAACTGAAGGACGAGCACCAGGACCTCTACGACATCCAGGACAAGGGCCGGAAGCGCGGCGCGCAGTCCTCCGGCATCGACCTGCTCGACGCGTTCTTCTATCACAACTACCAGATCGCCGATCTGCCCGGCTCGTTCCGCGTCGGCAAGCAGGTGGTCAGCTGGGGTGGCAGCACCTTCATCGGCGGCGGCATCAACGTGATCAACCCGCTGGACGCCAACGCCCTGCGCCGACCCGGCTCGGAGCTCAAGGAAGGCCTGCTGCCGGTGAACATGCTGTACCTGCAGCAGACGCTGAACGACGCGGTCAGCGTCGAGGCGTTCTACCAGTTGGAATGGGACCAGTCGGTGGCGGACAACTGCGGCACCTTCTTCGCCAGTTCCGACATCGCCGCCGACGGCTGCAACGACCGCTACGTGCTCAGCGGCTCCGACCAGGCGCCAGGCGAATCGGACAACTCCGGCCTCAATGGCAACACGCTCTACCTGCCGCGCGGCGGTGACCGCGATGCACGCGACAGCGGCCAGTTCGGCGTGGCCCTGCGCTGGCTGCTGCCCGGTCTCAACGACACCGAAGTGAGCGCCTACTACCTGAATTACCACAGCCGCACACCGGTGGGCAGTTCCACCATGGTCACCGCAGACCCGTTCACCAGCCCCGCCTTCGGCGCGCCCACGGGCACCTACTTCCTCGAGTACCCGGAAGACATTCGCCTGTACGGTCTGAGCTTCAACACCAACATCGGCAGTGCGTCGGTGGAAGGTGAACTGAGCTATCGCCCGAACATGCCGCTGGCCTTCGACGACCTGATCTACGCCACCCTGCGGCTGGACCCGGTGGTGCCCAGCGTGATTCCCAACTCGGGCATCCCGGGCGACACCATCCACGGCTACGTGCGCAAGCCTATGACCCAGGCACAGCTCAGCGTCGCCCAGACCTTCGACCAGATCCTCGGCGCCAGCCGTCTGACCCTGGTCGGCGAAGCCGGCTACAACCACCTCTCCGGCATCTCCGAGGGCAAGGCCGGCGCGCTGCGCTTCGGCCGCGCCAGTCCGTACGGCACCGGCGAGTACTACGGCAACAATGGCGAAGACCTGTGCCGCACGCTGCTCAGCGCGCGCCCCGAGTACTGCAACAGCAACGGCTACTTCACCCGCAACTCCTGGGGCTATCGACTGCGCGGCAGCCTTGCCTACAACGGGGTGATCGGTGGCCTGGACCTGACGCCAAGCCTGGCCTTTTCCCACGATGTGGACGGCTACGGGCCGAACTTCAACGAGGGCAGCAAGGCCATCAGCATCGGCCTGAGCGCCAAGTACCTGAACAACTACGAAGCCAGCCTGAGTTACACCGACTACTTCGGCGGCGATTACAACACCCTCGTCGACAGAGACTTCCTGAGCGCCAGTTTCGGCGTCACGTTCTGAGGATTTCCCCATGCCCATAAAAACAACGATGTTCTATGCCGCACTGGCTAGCCTGCCACTGCTTGCCGAACCCTGCTTCGCCGCGGTGGATGCCGCCAAGATCGCCGAACTGGGCCAGCGCCTGACGCCCGTGGGCGCCGAACAGGCCGGCAACGCCGCCGGCACCATTCCGGCCTGGACCGGTGGCCTGCCCAAGGACGCCGGCAAAGTGGTCGACGGCTTCCGCGAAGACCCCTTCGCCAAGGAGCAGCCGCTGTTCACCATCACCGCGAAGAACCTCGACCAGTACCGCGCCCAGCTCAGCCCCGGCCAGCAGGCGCTGTTCGCCCGCTACCCGGACACCTACAAGATGCCGGTGTACCCCAGCCATCGCAGCATCGCCTGGCCACAGTCCACCTACGAGACGATCCGCAAGAATGCCGCCAGCACCCAGCTGGTTGCGGACGGCAACGGCCTGACCGACTACCGCAGCCCGCTGGCGTTCGCCATTCCGCAAAATGGCCTGGAGGTGGTCTGGAACCACATCACGCGTTACCGCGGCGGCAGCTTCGAGCGCGAAACCACCGCCCTCATGACCACCCCGAACGGCACCTATTCGTGGAAGACCGAGCGCGACCGCCTGGCCTACAGCGAACAGCTGCTGGACTACGACCCGTCGAAAGCGGGCAACGTCCTCTACTACTTCACCTCGGAAAACATCGCCCCCGCGCGCGACGTGGGCAGCGTGCTGCTGGTGCACGAAACCCTCGACCAGGTGAAGGAGCCGCGCATGGCCTGGCAGTACAACGCCGGCCAGCGCCGCGTGCGCCGTGCGCCCCAGGTCGCCTACGACAGCCCCGGCCCGGGCAATCTGCGCACCACCGATCAGACCGACATGTTCAACGGTTCGCCCAATCGCTACGACTGGCAACTGGTCGGCAAGAAGGAGCTGTACATCCCCTACAACAGCTTCCGCCTTGCAGACCCGAACGTGCGCTACGACGACTTGGTCACCCCCGGCCACATCAACCAGGACAAGACCCGTTACGAGCTGCACCGCGTCTGGGAAGTCATCGCCACCCTGAAGCCAGGTCAGCGACACGTGTATTCCAAGCGCCACCTGTTCATCGACGAAGACAGCTGGACCATCGTCGAGGCCGACCACTACGACAACCGTGGCAACCTCTGGCGCGTATCGGAAAACCACGTGCTGCCGCTCTATGACGTGCAGACGCAGATCTCCGCCGGCGAACTGACCTACGACCTGCTGTCCGGGCGCTACCTGGCCAACTACGTGTTCAACCAGACCAAGAACGCCTACCAGTTCGGCCTCAAGGCCAAGTCCTCGGATTTCACCCCGGCGGCGTTGCGCTCCATGGGCATTCGCTGACGCCTCGCGCGGGCTTCCGCTCCCCCGCGTCCCGGGCCGGCACCCTTCGCCGGCCTGGAACACGATCAAGGCGGGCGCCCGCTCAGCGCGGCAGGCGAGAGCGGCGAACCTTTCCGCGGAAGGTCCAGAATGAATAGGTGCTGTAGGCCAGCGTGAGCGGTGCCAACAGCGCGAAGCCCAGCAGGACGAAGCCCTGGCTAACGGGCGAGCTCGCCATCTGCTGAAACCTCGAGTCCGGCTCGATCATCGCTTCGACGAACAGGGACGACCCCAGCAGGAAGCCGGACGTCACCCAGAGCAGCGTGACGAACAGCGGCGCCCAGTCCGCCAAGCCGCGACGCAACCGAAAGAACAGCAGGCTGGCCGAAGCCGTCACCAGCAGGCACGCCACGCCGAAAACGCACAGCCCCCGCATCGCCGGCCAGCGCGCCGGACCGTCGCCCTGCAGCATCCACCACAGCACGACAGCCGAAAGAAGGATGCCGCCCAGCGCCAACGGACGCGCCAGACGCCACCCCAGCGCCCGCGTCGTGCCCTCGGTTCGCCAGATCAGCCAGCCGCTTCCCAGCCACAGGTCGACGCACACCATCGCCAGGCCGCAGCACAGGGGAAAGGCCCCGAGCCAGCGCCATAACTCGTCGCCAGCGTGGATCGGCGACAGACCCTGGATCAGCGTTCCCAGGCAAACGCCCTGGCTCGCGGCCACCGCCAGAGAAGCGCCGCACAGCAGCCGGTCGGCGATACGCCGCCGCGGCGGGCTGAAGTGATCGCGGAACTCCAGGGCGAAACCGCGCAGTACAAGGGCCAGCAACATGATGAAGAGCGGAGCGTAGAGCGCGCTTAGAAAGCCGGCGTAGGCCTGGGGAAACATGGCGAGCAAAGCGCCCGCGCCGAGCACCAGCCAGGTTTCGTTGCCATCCCATAACGGCAGGATGCTGTAGACCAGGGTCTGCCTGTCGCGCTCGTCGGCGGGACAGCAGATCAACATGCCGACCCCGAGGTCGGTACCATCCAGCAGGACATAACAGAGAAAGGCGAAGGCGATCGACGCGGCCGCCAGCAGGCTCATTGTTTGTGCCGCGAACATCAGCCCTGCCCTTCCAGATCGGCGGCCGAACGCCCCGGCATCCCGCCGCGGCCGGTACGCTCCGCGAGTTCGCTGGCAGGGCCCTGCTCACCGCATTCCGGCGCACGCCGCAGCGTGCGAAACAGGTAGAACATACCGATGCCGAACACACCGGCGTACACAAGCACGAGCGCCAGCGTGGACGCCGCGACCATTTCATAGGGCACCGGGGAGAGGCTGTCGGCGGTCTTCAGCAGCCCATACACGGTGTACGGCTGGCGGCCGCTTTCGGTCACCACCCAGCCGGCCAAGAGGGCGACGAAACCCGCGGGAGCGATGGCGACGCTGGCCCACTGTAGCCGTCGCGAGCGGTAGAGCCGACCGCGCCTACGCAGCAGCAGCCCGGCGATCCCGACCGCGATCATCAGCAGTCCCATGCCGACCATCAGGCGAAAGGCGAAGAACACCGTGGGCACGTGGGGAATCTCGCCGGCCGGGAATTCCGCCAGGCTTTTGATGGTGCCGTGCCAGTCGTGCCGCAGGTACAACGAGCCGAGGTGTGGAATCGCCAGTTGATAATGGTTGCTCCGGGTCTCCGGGTCCGGCAGGCCGAACAACACCAGCGGCTGCCCCTCGCCCGCTGCCGGACGCCGCCAGCTTCCCTCCATCGCCGCCACCTTCTGCGGCTGGTGGCGAAGCGTGTTCTGCCCATGCAGGTCGCCGGCGATCACCTGTAGCAATCCGCCCACCAGCAGCACCCACAACCCGCAGGAAAACATCAGCCGTGCGCTGGAGTTGTTCGCGTCGCGCAGCAGGTGCCAGGCGCCAGCCGCACCGACCATGCAGGCGGTGCCCAGGATCGTCGCCAGCAACATGTGGGCGAAGCGATACGGGAACGACGGGTTGAAGATGACCGCCAGCCAGTCGGTCGGGATGAAACGACCCTGCGGGTCGATGGCGAAACCGGCGGGCGTATGCATCCAGGAGTTCGCCGAGAGAATCCAGAAAGCGCTGAACAGCGAACCGAGCGCGACCATGCAGGTGGCGAAGAAATGCAGGCGCGGGCCAACCTTTTTCGCGCCGAACAGCATGATTCCGAGAAAGCCGGCCTCCAGGAAGAACGCCGCGAGAACCTCGTAATACATCAGCGGGCCGATCACCGCGCCGGCGCGGGCCGCCAGGACGCTCCAGTTGCTGCCGAATTCGTATTCCAGCACCACGCCCGAGACGATTCCCACCGCGACGTTGAGTGCGTAGACCTTGAGCCAGTATTGATAGGTGATCCAGAAGCGTTGCTGCCGTTTCCAGAGCCATAGCGCTTCCATCAGGCAAAGGAAGAGCGCCAGGCCGATGGTGAAGCCCGCCAGTACGATGTGGAAGGAGACGCTAAAGGCGAACTGCAGTCGCGCCAGCTCCAGCGCGGTCCAGGTCATTCGATGAGCTCCGCAGGCCTGGCGGCCGATGTCGGCGCGCGGTTCTTCGGCTAGTCGTCGGAGGCAGCGTGTTGCCTGCTCCGCGCCATCGAGACGGTCAGATGCTGACGCGCCTCGAGCACCACCTGGCTGATGCCTCGCATGTTCTCCAGCTTGCTCAGCGGGAGGAGCACGACGTAGGGCTCGATATCAGGCCCGTCGTGCACACGTACCTCGACCATGCGCCCCCTGACGACGAACTCCGCAGTGAGGGGTTGCAGCGCCTGGCGCAGCGTTTCGAGGGATTGTTCGGCAGCCGGTTTCATGGCGATCTTCTTGTATGAGTTTCTGGGGCCTGCCTTTATTAGGGTTTTTCTGAACCGGCTAGTTCATCGGACCCGATGCGGCTTGCGGCACGCATCGGTGCGTCTGCTCAGCCTTCGGTTTCACGGGGTCGGCGCTGGTCCGCACCTGTTCGAGCGTGCCATGTTGCTTGTGGATCTTCACCGAAGCGGTTTTGCCTGCCAGAAACCCACTGGCGAGTGCCTTCATCGAGGCGCGCTAGGCACCTTCCTCGAACAGCTCACAACCGGACCCGGTCTTGTGTTCTCCACAGTCGCTCTCCTTTTGCGTGTTCCGCAGCACGCCTCACGCGGCGCGATACGAGCTGCATGACTTCGATTCGATAAAAAAGGCCCCGATCGACGTTGCCGAAGGGGGCCGGAGTACCGCCTTACTGGGGTTTTACGGCTTTCCCGGAGCCGAGGTCGGCGCCCGTCAGAGGATCGGAGGCCGCATCGGACATCGTCCGCTGTGCCATCTGCAGGACCACCTTCGCATCCGCAGCAGGCATATCGACCACGGCATCGCCGTCACCGCCGTCCACCGCCGGCTCTGGCGATTCCACGTATTCCCACTCATCGCCCATGTTCCAGGGACCACGGCGATCCGCTTCGCCCTGGGACATGTTGAAGTAGACGTCGGTGAACGCGGGCATACCCGGAAGCTTGCCCTGCGGGAAGTTCGGCTGGATCGAATGCAGCGCTTTCTCGAACGATTTCTGGTGCGCCAGTTCGCGCGTCATCAGAAACATCAGCGCGTCCTTGATGCCGGGGTCGTCGGTCACGTTGATCAGTCGCTCGTAGACGATCTTGGCCCGCGCTTCGGCGGCGATGTTGGAGCGCAGATCGGACGTGGGCTCGCCGATGGAGTCGATGTAGGCCGCGGTCCAGGGCACGCCAGCGGAGTTGACCAGCGCCGGGCCGCCGCCGTAAAGCAGCGAGGTGATGTGTGAATCGTTGCCGCCGCCGGTCAGCGAGCGGTAAAGATCCGCTTCCTGTTCCACGGCCTCTGCCAACTGGCCTTTGGCGCCCTTGTTCAACATGCCCACGATCGAACCGATGATTTCGAGGTGGCTGAGCTCTTCGGTCGCGATATCCAGGAGCAGATCCTTACGCCCGGCATCGTCTTCGGCGAGCCCCTGAGTGAAATAACGCATTGCTGCCGACAACTCGCCCTGGGGGCCGCCGAATTGCTCGAGGAGCAGATTCGCCAATCCCGGGTTAGGTGCGGCCACGCGCACGGTGTATTGCAGCCGTTTGTTGTGTACGAACATAGCTTTGCCTCACACGGTTATTTGCGCGGTCCCTCACAAGCACTCCTAAATTCCCAGGCGGGCAGTACCCGCCTTAAGTGGAAGTGCGAGGCGGTACGAATGTTCATCAACACCGCTGAACGGTCGCGAAAACACCAATACCGGCCTACGGCGCGGCGCATTCCGACACTTGGTCATTTCAAGGGAACATGCATAGAAAAGCGGGAGTCGGTAAGAGACCGGCGCTGCTTTCGCGCACGGCAACCAGCAATGGAGAACAACAAATGATCATGAAGAAAAGCGCGCTCGCAATAGCCTGCAGCACACTGCTTGCCGTAATGAGCTTCCAGACCTTCGCCTCGAATGCCTCCGACTTCGTGGACGACGCCTCAGCCAAAGGCATCGCCGAAATCGAAGGCGGCAAGCTCGCCCTGGAAAAAGGGCAATCCGCCGACGTGAAGAAATTCGCTCAGCAGATGATCGACGATCACACCGCCGCCAACGCGAAGCTCAAGACACTGGCCGCAGAGAAAAAGCTGGAAGTGGCAGACGATGCGGAACTGATGAGTAAGGCCAAGGAGCTGATCCTCAAACTCCGCGATGGCGAGTCCTTCGACCAGGCATACGCCAACAACCAGGTCGTTGCCCACGAGCAGACCATCGAGCTGTTCCGCGAGCAGGCGGAAAAAGGTGAAGACGCCGATCTGAAGGCGTTCGCCAAGACCACCCTGCCGAAGCTGGAGGGCCATCTGAAAATGGCGAAGGACCTCTCCGCGGCCCATGGCGGCGACGCTCACAAGGAATAATGGCGCTGAAGGCGGCGATGGAGCAGCGCTCATCGCTGCCGTCCTGACGCAAAAAAAGGGGCCGTCGGCCCCTTTTTCCTGCGCTAATCATCATGGGATTAGCCAAGCGGTATGGACGCGTGAAACACAGTGCCGGACTCGCGGGTGGACCGGACCTCGATGGTCCCGCCATGGGCCGTGACGATCTCGTTGGCGATGAACAGCCCCAGACCCAGCCCGCCCGACGCGTCCTGCTGGCCGGAGGCGTATCTGGAGTAACGCCCCTGCGGCGAGAACAGATGCGCCATCGCGTCGGCCGGAATCGGCTCGCCATGGTTATGCACACTGAATCGGGCGCTACTGCCGGCACGTTCCAGGCTTACGGTGATTGCCTTCCGGGCATCGCCGTGCTGCACGGCATTCCCGATCAGGTTCGAAAAAACCTGCCCCATCCGTACAGGATCAAAATCACCCACCATCTCGCCCGCTTCGTGGTGGACGATCCGCGATTGCGGATAACGGGAGCGGAGCTCGGCCACCAGCGCGCCGCAGACGGCCTTGAGGTCGCCCGTTTCCTTCTGAATCGGGATACCGCCACCGAAGTTCACACGGGCGAGATCGAGCAGGCTTTCGACCATCTGATTGGCCCGCTCCACGCTTGAAATTATCTGATCCGTTATCTTCATCTCCCGATCGGTGGAGGTTTTCCTTCTCAACATCTGGGCGCCCAGAAGGGCGGCTCCCAAGGGTGTCCGAAGGTCATGCCTGTAGTGGTCAACAATTCCCGGACACAGAATTGAGTTTTTCCTCTGCAACCGCCGGCGGCATGAAACCGTTGTACTGATGCGGCCTTGTCCAGTTGTAGCGCTGCATGAGATAGCGGCCAATGTCCTGCTCGGCCAGCGTTGTCGTCATGTAGCCCGCTGTCGGCACCCATTCCGTTTTCAAGCTACGAAACAGCCGCTCCATGGGGGCGTTGTCGTAGCAGTTTCCCCGTCGGCTCATGCTTTGCGTCATTCGATAACGCCAGAGCCGCTGACGGAAGCTACGGCTGCCGTATTGGCTACCCTGGTCGCTATGAAACAGGATACCCTGCGGCCTGCCACGCACCTCGTAAGCCTTGTCGAGCGCCTTGATGACCAAGTCGGCATCGGGCTTGGCGGACATCGCCCAGCCCACCACTCTACGGCTATACAAGTCCAGGACGACGGCCAGGTAACTCCATCGACCCTGTGTCCAGATATAGGTGATGTCGCCGCACCAGACCCTGTTTGGTGCGGCCACGCTGAACTGCCGATCCAGAACATTGGGGATGTCAGGGCGTTCAGCCGTGGCTTTCTTGTACGCATGAGAGCCCGGCTGTTTGCTGACCAATCCCTGTTCCTTCATCAAGCTTCTGACTTTGAAGCGCCCGACCTCAAGGCCTTCGCCCCTGAGCATGGCAACGATACTGCGGCTACCGGCAGAGCTACGGCTTTGGCTGAACAGTTCGTTGACGCGGCTACGCAGGCTCACTCGGCGTGCATCAATACGACGCCGCCGTGCCAAGTGGGTGTAATAACAAGATCGAGGTAACTCGAACACGCAGCACAACAGCTGAACGGGGTAGTGCCTGGCCAACCGCCGAATCGAGTTCAACGTCTGCGCCCGTGCTCCTCGGCCATCAAGAGCGCAGTGGCCTCCTTTAGGATTTTCTTCTCAAGCTCCAGCCGGTTGATACGGGCCTGAAGCTCCTGGATCGTCTGCTGCTCCGGCGTGAGCGCCTTGGCCACGGGGGTAATACCGCCGCGCTCCTGCTGCAATTGACTGACCCAGCGCCTGAGTGCTGTTTCACCCACATCAAGCGATCCGGCTGCCTCGGAACAGCTGTAACCCTGATCAAGCACCAGGCAGGCTGCCTCATGTTTGAACTCAGGGGTGAAGGTACGTCGTGGTCTGCTCATCAAACACCTCTGTATGGCGATCATCTTCGCCTAAAAAGGTGTCCGGGATTAGTAGACCACTACACCAAGAAATCAGTCAAAACGAAGGCTTCCAGCTAGGCGGGAACGGAATGCCTCAGAACTCTAGAAACGGATCAGCTGCCGACTGCTGGGCTGCCTTTGCAAGGCATCGCGACGGTCAAGCGCTTGCAAATGCTGTTCACGAGACCATGAAAGGGCTTTCAACGTGGGTCTGGCCAATGGGGTGCATTGAGGATGCGTTGAATATTCAGGAAAAGGGGGAGTCAGCCATAATCGAACAGGAAGACAACATCCGAAATTGGCAGCCAGACATGATCGATCATGAATATCCCGTTTTCCGCAATACACTGGATTGGATGCGCGCCATTTGATGGCAACTAGTAGGTTTTGCGGTCACTCAGAACCGAGCGCATCGGCTCCGGAGAGAATTAGCAGTTATTAGATCTAGCTCGCCGCTGAACTCAGAAAGGAGACGAGTTGTTGACCAGAAACCGAACTGAAATGGCATTAATCGCGCGGGGCATAGACAGCGCTTTAGCCAGAAAACTTCGCGAAGAAAAGTGGACGCTTGCGAAGCTTCAGTCGCAGAGCTTGCAGGAGCTTGTAGATTTAGGGGTAGACGAAGAAGCCGCATCTACAATTCTCGGTGATAGCAGGCCGCCAATCCCCAGCGATGTGCTTGTGAGAATTCTCTTTGCGAACAGATGGCTTTGTTGCGTTTGCCGAGACGAGAGCCGCCCCATTATCGTCCATCACATAAAATCATGGGCAGAAAGTCGCGACCATTCGCAAGACAATCTTGCTGTACTTTGCTCAGTACATCATGGCGAAGCGCACTCCACACACGCACTAGAGCTAACGCTGACGCCTGATCGGCTCAAGGCAGAAAAGGCCGCCTGGGAGCAGGAGGTAAAGGGACTTGACCCACATGCCATCCTCAAAGCGACACAGCTCCAAGGCAATCAGTGGTGGTATTTCAACCACCTCAGAGTTTTCGAAATCTCTCAGCAGCTCGGAGTGGCCGTCACTGATCTTCCGGGATTCCGGCGTGCATTTGATGCACAACTCTGTGATGAGGATGGTTACCCGCGCTGTAGCTCTGGGCCTATGTACAGAGGTCCCAGTGCATTAATCCTATCCCGCTACATGACGAATATGCTGCAGGCCGCGATGGGCTATGCCTGCGTGAGAAATATTTCGGACGACCTCGACCGAGGAACTCTTAAATTTTTAGTCACTGACGGTGACTTGATATTCGTTCAGGGAAGTTATTGCTTTTCGACACTTCCACCTGATAGCTCCGGATCAGATCTCGTAGAGGGTGTCCGATCTGCGAATGGTGTTGAGATCACCTTTGTCTTTGATCGAAATGAGGGGACTTCTGGTTCTGCCCGAAACCTCTGGCTTAGGGGAATTAACACTCTGGGCTGCCTGTTACTCGTGAATAGAGTGCAGCGACATTCACGAGGTACGCTACACATCGAGGCTACCGTCCTTGCAATTCGCAGTGCCCACCATGAACTGAAGTCGAGATCCTACGAGATAGGTCTCTACCAAAGTGGGCTAATAGGGCAGTCTGACCTCGACGATGACGCATATGACGAGGCGTTCAACGAGGAGGCTTTGGACTAGCGATAACGGCTGTTCACAAGCTCTGAATTGCCCCTAAATTTTCTGGACGCCTCCGCCTGGCTTCTTTTGATAGAGCTCTGCCCGCCTTGAACTACAGATTGGGCGAACCCCTCCTTCTTGGTAAGCGTCCTCTGGGCCAAAGTCCGCTTCCGGTCACGAGGAAGTGGCGGAGCCAGTTGCTCCGTCAGTTGCTCGGCCGACAGGCAGTACGCGCTCTAGCTACCTCCAGCTAGCTTGGATTGTTGTGTAAACACCAGATGTCCGCTTCTGACCGAAAGCAGCCAAAGCAGATACGCCAGAGGTTTAGCCACGACTGAAGGAGCAAGCCCAGCACAAACGGTCACCAAACGGTCACCAGATACAGCCTTTTTGAGTTGCGACCAAAACAATCACCCATAAAAAAATCCAGTCACCGCTAAATGACTGGATTTTCTAGGGTTTTTTGGTCGGGACGGAGTGATTCGAACACTCTACCCCTTGCACCCCATACAGGTAAGAACCATTCCAAGGGCATCCAACCCAATCCAATCCATATCGTTAAACCCCTTGATTTCACTGGCCTGCAGCCATTTTATCGTCCAAAATGGCCCGAAGCGATTCGAAGAAAGCCGATCTCAATTGGCAACGAATTGGCAACCAGAGAATCTCAATTGGCAACCAATTGGCAACGAGGAAGCTGACCATATGGCCAACATTACAGACCGCCAGATGACAGCCAAACCTGGTGCGAGCGACAAGTGGCTGAGCGAAGTCGCCATCTGGGGACATGGCAGCCTGGTGGCCCGTATAACCCCAAGCGGCGAACGCCTCTTTTATTTCCGTTACACCAACAGCAGCAGTGAACGCATCACCTTCCCCATCGGCACATATAGCCGCGATGGCAGTGAAGGCACCATGACGCTCGCCGAAGCTGGCCAGCGAGCTAAAGAGCTCGCTGGGCTTCATAAGTCAGGTGTCAGAGACGTAAAGGAACACCTTGAGGCTGAGGAAGCCGCGCGTGTCGCTGTACGTGACGCCGAACGTGCACGAATCGCTGCGGAGAAAGCAGCCTTGGAGGCGGCTCAGGCTCGGCAAGCCGCCAGAAAAAACGTCCAGCATTTATTCGACCACTGGGCCAAGGTCGACTTGATCAACCGCAAGGACAGCGGCGCAGAGGTGCGCCGCATGTTCGAGAAAGATGTCCTGCCGTTCCTCGGCAAAATGGCTGTCGAAGATGTGAAAAAAGGCCACATTACCGAGGTAACGGACGCCCTACTCGCTCGTGGCGTCAACCGGATGGCGAAAATGATCTTCAGCCTGATGCGTCAGATGTTCCGGTTCGCTGTAGACCGGGATCTGATTGACCACGACCCGACTGCGAGCATTCGGAAGGCCAAAATTGGCGGCAAGGATGTCGAGCGGGATCGCGTATTGAGCGAGGAAGAAATCCGCATGTTAGCCAAGCTCACTCCACAAGCCGGTCTACTCCCCTCCTCAGAGGCTGCAATTTGGATTGCTTTGTCGACCTGCTGCC
The DNA here is from genome assembly GCF_002364635.1 of Pseudomonas sp. UBA3153. NCBI lineage: Bacteria > Pseudomonadati > Pseudomonadota > Gammaproteobacteria > Pseudomonadales > Pseudomonadaceae > Pseudomonas > Pseudomonas sp. UBA3153. The sequence continues at coordinate 74,453 of NZ_DEYR01000094.1, read as the reverse complement.
GAATCGGCGAACTTCTAAATGCTCGATGGGAGAACGTCGATCTCATCAAAGGCAACTGGTATATACCTGCAGAGCACAGCAAAAACGGGAAGGCCCACAGCGTAGCCCTCTCACCATTCGCCATCCAACAGTTCAAGGCTGTTATGGCATTAAGCTCTGCTAGTGAATGGTGCTACCCCAACACCCAAAATAGTGGACCAGTCTGCTCAAAGACGGTGACCAAACAACTTGGGGATCGGCAACGCCTGCCAGGTCAAGGAATCCTAAGTAATAGAAGCGCCAACGCTTATGCGCTGCTCCTGCCCGGGGGAAAGTGGACACCACACGACCTCAGGCGAACAGGGGCCACAATCATGACGGCACTCGGAGTTATCCCAGAAGTGGCGGAGCGCTGCCTTAATCACACAGAGGAAAACAAGGTAAAGCGCACCTATCAGCGTCATAGCTACGCGAAAGAAATGACCGAAGCATGGCAGACTCTCGGCCAATATCTAGAGAAAATAACTCGCGTGGCATAGCCTACTTTTATTGCAACCAACACGCGGCGCCGCAGACTAGTAGGTTTTCTAGAAAAACGAGCATCACGCCCAAAAAGGAACAACTTAATGCCAGGCTTTCCCATTAGCCCATTAGAACTGAAAGAAAAAACAATAAAACAACTACTCACTAAAACCAGCTTGATACTGAGGAGTATTCTGCACAAAAATTGGCCAAAAGAGCTGGACGCTCAAATTGATCGCGAGATATCCGCCCTAGCCAGCCACGAAAAGATAAAATGGAGCGACATATCAAAGTGCTGGTACAACACATACAAAGAAGAAAAAAGAAGCACATTCAAACTAAACTTCTTCTATGCAAAACTTTACCATACCTGCGCCCAAAAATCATATAGCGAAGGACGAATTGAAGAAAGCTGGTCTTTCCTATCACACTCCATGAACTTGATTGGATTCCTAGAAGGATATAAACACCGAAAAGAAGAAAGCGACTTCAGAGCATCTCGCGCCTCAAAAGGCGGAAAAGAACTACAACTGAAAAAGACTCAAATAAAAGCAAAAATCCATGAATTATTAGATACACCTCCCGACGGCGGCTGGAAAAGCGAACTCTCCGCCGCCAATGAAATCGCCTCTAACAAAGCCCTCACTGAATTAATCTCAAGCATCGGAGCAGAAGGGACAATAAAAGATCTGAAGGAGCTTGTAATATCTGAGATTATTTCAAAAACCCAGAAAAAAGACACTACCCCCAAGAAATGATCATCCCTCTGAACCAAAACCAACATCAGAACCCAGAGCCAACTTTGGAAATATCCACCATCCAAATTCCTCGACTCTTAAAAACCGAAACGTCTCCTGCCAATATCAACTCAGCCAATGCAGGCTCAAGTTTTTCCTTGAGGCGCACCTTGCGCGGCCCATAGATAAGAATTTCGTTCTTGCCCAATTCTAAAAACCCATCACGCCTGAGCCCCTCAAACCAATTTAACAATTTCCTTGCATTCACCTCACTCTCTTTGGGCGGCATGAAAATTCGATAGAACTCATCCGAGCACCATGAGCAAAAATCAATGGCAAAACGCAGAGCCTCCCACGATATTTCACCACCCCTCCCTTCAAAAATATGTATTAACGCAGCTACTCTAGAGATATTATCCGCCATCTTAGAAGCAAGATCCCCCGCCCCCTCAAACCTCCCGCCAGGCCTAATCTCCCCCTCGATCTCATTGAACACTTCAACCCAAAGATCCTCAGCATCTGGCGCAAAACCTATCGCCTGCCGAATAGCCCCTGGAGTTTCCAGAAAAACAACATTCTCTTTCAGCAGCTCTTTAATTCGATCAGAATAACTTTGCCGGTGCTGCCATGAAACAGTAGAGTTATCGATCTCCCGATAACCTTGAGTAGAAATGGGTTGAGACACTAAGAACCGCGCCCAGAGCCCAGAACCACGAAGCTGTGCACCATGAGTGGCAATATAACGCTCAAATGAAACCGGCTGAGTCATAAACGAAACAGTCAATCGAGCATTCCTCAACTCAAAACTCTCCTTTGTCTTTCTATCAACAACTATGGAGTCTCCACTCCACAACGAGTTTTGCTTAGGAATATCATTAAACGCTCTATTTTTTAAACTCGCCTCACTCGAAACCAAGCCCGCGGTGGGAATATCTTGATACAGCCCCCACATCAGAGCTTCGGATGTCACATCATCATATAGAATCTTAAAACGTTTAGGCCGAGCAGGCTTTTCTTTCTCATGCTCAAAGGCCGCACGCTCTAGAGGTAAAGTATCCTCACCAGCTCGAGCACTCCTAGTTATACTTCTCATTATTTCTTTCTTTTTTGACTCCCAAATATCTTTTTTTACCTCCCACGCACTTAGCGCATCTTTCCACTTGACATCTTGCTCACACTGAAACTCGCGAATAGGATTCAGGAATATATTCTCGGAAGAAGTTTTCCGCTCACCAGAGTCGGCTACCACCAGTAATAGCAGTGAGGTAGGCACGCACTGCCCGGTAGGTTTCTTAACATCAACAATCCCCTGCACAGCAGTGGATATTGCCGTCAGCGCACTAAAAAATATAAGCTCGCGAGGAGACTTTACATTCCCCTCAACCTCATCAATCGCGGCTCTCAAACGCGGAAAGCGAGTCAAGCTTGGAAACCGGTCTCCCACTCTTGGAAGCCCAGGGCGAAATGATTTCATTTCCAATCTCCTTTTCGAGAGAGAGCGCTCCTAGACTCTATCCAGCAACTAATTTCCGACTCCAACCAACCCACGGCGCCATGAGCGCTTCCACCAGATAGCCTGATCGGCACTGGGAACTCCGGATCATGTCGAGGGGAACGGGGATTCATCCAGTCATAAATTGTGGAACGCGAAACCCCCAATCGCTCCACAACCTTACGCAAGCGGAGCACTGTCGCAACCGAGTGATCTCCGCCCCCCTGAAGACATCCTTCTTTACCATTCATGCGATATATCCTCGTTATCGAACACGAGGCAAATGCTACCCATCCCCTTCAACACAAGATTTACAGACGCCTCAATAAAATAAAAAATATTTAAGCACCCATATTGACTTTACCAATACATCATCAAGCAGTTGATTTTTAAGAGTTTTTTATTAGCCAATATTTACGCTTATAAAAAAACATTTAATTTAAAGCACCACAGTTGACAACAAGCAGAAATCATGATTCGAATTGGCGCACATTCTTTCCTACAGCCCAAAATAGCGGCTATTCCGGCTATTCGTAGCCGGAATAGCCGCTATTTGTGCACATCACCTCGAGTTTTTAAGCTTCGCCACTGGTCGCTCATAACATGCACATTCGAGTTTTTTTCAGCGCTACATAACTGTAATGACATCACCACGAATGAGGTTCGCCCCATGTCATTGCAGTGCCCTCGCTGTCATTCCCCCAAAGTCGCTTCTTTTCATCACGCCATGAAAGCCGGCGCGGCCATCGGCACTGTCGGTGGTGTTGCACGTGGCGTCAGCGCTGCCCTGGCTGGTGGTCAGGCTGGCGCAGCTATCGGTGCGTTCGCTGGCCCTGTCGGCATTACCCTCGGTTCCGTGTCGGGCGCCATCCTCGGTGGCCTGGCAGGTGGTGTCGGTGGCTGTGCACTAGGAGCCCAGCTCGGTGAGTCGCTCGACCGCCACATTTTGGCCCACAACCTCTGTCTGCTCTGCGGTCATCGCTTCAACCTGCCAGCCTGATCCGGCCCTTTCTCTCCTCTTATTTCAATCGTCCGGTCGGTGCTGCGCCTGGCGCGGCGCTTTATGCCGGCTTGCACCCAAAGGAATCATCCAAATGGCTCATCTCGTCGAAACCATGGCCTATGCCGGCGCCACCCCGTGGCATGGCCTGGGCAATCAGCTCACCCAGAAACAGCCCATCGAAGTCTGGCAGCGTGAAGCCGGGATGGACTGGCAGATCCTGGAAAGCCCTGTGCATTTCAAGTCCGACGCCATCGGCCACCTGGGCGCGATCCATTCGTTCCCGGAACAGAAGGTGCTCTATCGCTCGGACACCAAGGCACCACTGTCGGTGGTCTCGCAGCGCTACCACACCGTTCAGCCCAAGGATGTGCTGGAGTTTTACAGGGATCTGACCGAGGTCTCGGGCTACGAGCTGGAAACCGCTGGGGTGCTCAAGGGCGGGCGCAAGTTCTGGGCGCTGGCGCGTACCGGCCAAGGCGCTGCGCTCAAGGGCAACGACCAGGTGAATGGCTATTTGCTGCTCGCCACTTCCTGCGACGGCACCCTGGCCACCACTGCAACACCCACCACCATCCGCGTGGTCTGCAACAACACGCTGACCATCGCCCTGGACGGCACCAGCCGTGCGATCAAGGTGCCGCACAGCACCCGCTTCGACGGCGATCTGGTCAAGAAGCAGCTCGGCATTGCTGTCTCGCAATGGGACGACTTCATGTACCGCATGCGCCATCTGGCTGAACGCAAGGTGCAGTGGCATGAGGCACTGGGCTTCTTCATGAACGTGATGTGCGAGACAAGCCCGACCGGCGCACTGCCGGAGCAGCTGCCCAACGAGCGCGCCCTGCGCAAAGTGCAGGAGCTGTACGAAGGTCGTGGCCGTGGCAGCCAGCTGGACTCGGCACGCGGCACGGCCTGGGGGCTGCTCAATGCAGTGACCGAGTATGTCGATCACGAGCGACGGGCACGCAGCACGGAGTATCGCCTCGACTCTGCCTGGTTCGGCCAGGGTGCCCAGATCAAGCAACGCGCTCTGGATACGGCCCTGCAACTGGTCGCCTGACCTTTTACTAATCCCACCCCATAACGCCCGACCCGCTTCGCTGCGGGTCGGGCGTTTCTATTTCTGCAAGGTGAACGCTATGAAAGCTACTTCATTGAATCGCAGCACCAGCAAAGCCCGTCCGGCTCTGCGCCTGGTCAGCACCAAGGAGCTGCCACGCGAGGACTGGCTGCAGATCCGCAAGCAAGGTATCGGCAGTTCGGACGCTGCTGCGGCAGTAGGGCTGAATCCCTACAAGTCGCAGCTGGAACTCTGGATGGAGAAGACCGGTCGCGATGCCGGCATGCCCAAGGCTGATCCTCAGGATGAGGAAAGCCCTATGTACTGGGGCAACGTGCTGGAGCCCATCGTGGCCTGGCATTACAGCAAGCGCACTAAGAATAGGGTACGGCGCATCAACGCTGTGCTGCAGCATCCTGATCCGGAGTTGCCCTGGATGCTGGCCAACATCGACCGCGAGGTGATCGGGGCGGACGATGTGCAGATCCTCGAATGCAAGACAGCAGGCATAAACGGGGCACGCCTCTGGAAAGAGGGCGTGCCGGAGTATGTACAGCTGCAGGTAATGCACCAGCTCGCCGTCACCGGCAAGCAGGCGGCGGATGTGGCGGTACTGCTGGGTGGTCAGACGCTGGAGATCCACCGTATCGAGCGGGATGAGCAGATGATCGCTAGCCTGATCGAGCTGGAGCGCCAGTTCTGGCACTACGTGGAGACTGATACGCCGCCACCGGCTGATGGCACCGCTTCGGCAGAGTCAGCACTGCGCTGCCTCTACCCGGAGGACAACGGTCAGATCGTCGACTTCAGCCAGCATGCCGGGCTCAGCGCGGCTTACGTCGAGCTGAAAGCCGTGCGTCAGTCGATTGCCGACAAGGAAAAGCGCGAGGCTGAGCTCAAGCAGATGCTGCAGCAGGCCATGGGCGATGCCAGTCGGGCGGAATTCTCCAGCGGCTACGTCAGCTGGCGCAAGGCCAAGGACAGCATCGGCTTCGATGTCGCACAGCTGCTCAAAGACAAGCCGCACCTGCAGGCCAAGTACCCACTGCTGAAGCCGGGTGCACGGCGCTTCCTGGTCGGCTGAAACCAACCTCATTCATCCCTTCCCTCCCCTTGGCCAGTCCATGCAGTTCGCGCTGCGTGGCTGGCCTTTTTTCATTTCCAGGAGACTCTCCATGCTCAAAGGTCTGGCTATCACTCCACCGGTACTCGGGCGGATTTCCATCGGTAAGGTCATCGAGAAGAACGGCAAGCGACTGCCGGAGAAGGATGACCAGTTCACCATCACGTCACAGGTGCAGGGTAAGGACGGCTGGCTGCTGCACCCGCTGAATGACGAGCTACGTCAGGGCAAGGATGACAAGCTGCGCAGCATTCCGGTACGCCTGCTGTTCAACGAACCGGAGCTGAATTTCCGAGCCGACTACACGCTGTTCGACCGGCAATCGGGGCGGCCGGTTTGCGTCGGCAATGGCGAGACCTGCAAACGGGTCACTCAGGACGGCATGCAGTCGTTGCCTTGTCCATCGCCGGACGCTTGTCAGTTAGCCAAAAGCGGTGCCTGCAAGCCCTATGGCCGACTGAATGTGGTCATTGGTGATGAAGATCCGCTGGGCAGCTTTGTCTTCCGCACCACCGGTTTCAACAGCATCCGCACTCTGGCGGCTCGCCTGCATTACTTCCAGGCTATCTCGGGCAACCGCCTGGCCTGCCTGCCACTGGAACTGCGTTTGCGTGGCAAGTCGACACGCCAGAGCCATGGCACGCCGATCTTCTACGCCGATCTGACGGTACGCGGCGGCATGGACATGGCTGAAGCTCTGGTGACAGCTAGTGAACTCGATTCGCGGCGGCAGGCTGCGGGGTTCAATCAGGCTGCTTTAGAAGAAGCAGCGCGACGTGGCTTTGGCAACGGCGCGTTCGAGGACAGCGAGGAGGATGTCAGCGCCATCGTGGAAGAGTTCTACCCCGAAGGTGAAGCTCCTGCTGCAGCAACAATTTCCCAACCCAACCCCACCAAACCCAGCCTGGCTGAAAAGCTCGATGCAAAGGCTAGTCGTCAAACCCCACCCACAGACCAAAACCAAGGAGGCCGCCATGCGCCTGCACAAGCTGAAAGCCAGTGACACGACCGGCACCTACCTGGTCGAATCGCCGGTGACGGAGAACGACATCCTGCAGATGGCCAAGCAACTGGCCAGCCTGCGCCTGCGAAAAGGCCGTGAACTGACTTCACCGAAGGAAGTGTTCAGCCACCTGCAAGCACTGCTGGCCGGATACGAGCATGAAGTGTTCGCACTGCTCATGCTCGATAGCAGGCACCGGGTGATCGCATTTGAGGAGGTGTTTCGAGGGACCCTAGACAGCGCCAGCGTCTACCCACGGGAAGTCGTGAAGATCGCCTTGGAACACAACGCAGCCGCAATCATCCTGGTGCATAACCACCCCTCAGGTGATCCCGAGCCCAGCCAGGCGGATCGCAATCTCACCACGAAACTGCAGGACGCACTGAATCTGGTCGGAGTCAGAACGCTCGATCACGTTGTGGTAGGCCAGGAGGATTGTGTCTCGTTGGCTGAGCGCGGCTACCTGTAAGGAGGTGCCAATGAAACTGCTGTTACGGACTGTTGCCTCAGCATTCATGTTTGCCGGGATCTTGGCCGGTTGTCTGGCGATATTGCTGCTGGTGATTCTGATGGTGCGCTTTCCACCATTGCTGATTGCAGTGGTGTTGGCGTGCTGGATCTACCGGAAGCAGGAAGTAAGAATGAACCCTTGAACGGTGAGCCAACGTGGGTAGTCGAAAGACTGCCTGCAATGGCTCCCTCTTTTTTCTTTTGCCCTGGTAGCTAACGCTTACCTGCTGCCTTGTAAGCTGCACTTCGTTCACGCTTGCCCACTGCGACCACAATCACAACCACCCGATCATCTTCGACCCGATACACCAAACGATAGCCTGCTGTTCGGAGCTTGATCTTGTAGTGCCCAGGCAGATCCCTGAGGGCATCAGCCTGTACCTTTGGTGCTTCCAGCCGCTCACGCAGTTTTTTCTTTGCCTGCTCACGCACTGTATGACCCAGCTTCTCCCATTCCTTCAGCGCTGAGGGCAGGAACTCGAGCTTATAGGTCATCCAGGTTCACCGGCACACCCTTCTCACCGGAGCGAGCATTAACGACATCGATCAGATCCAGATCGTCCAGACGGTCCAGCATCTGCTCGTACAGCTCGGCTGGCACCATGTACCCCATCACGCGGTTATGATTGAGAACGGCGACCGGCATGCCACCAGCACCAGCCATGACACCGGTGGGGTTTTTCTTCAGCTCAGAAACGCTCACTGCAACGTCAGCCAAAACACTCTGCATACCATAGCTCCTTTTTTAGGTCTTTATTTTGGTCTTAAGGTGCATAGCATAGCAAGGCATCCCCATGGGCAATCTTCCGAATGGCACGAGGTGTCCAATTTTGAACCGCCGCCATCTGGGAGCATGATTGCCCTGAAGCCTCCCATCCAGCTGTGAGCCCATGCGGATTGCGCGGACTACTCCCTACCCCCGACTGGTATCGAAACTCCGCTGGCGATCCCCGTAGTGCTTGGTAGCGACTTTGCAGAGATAGCTAGCCCGGTAGAACAGTTCGGGTAGTTCATCGACTTTATCGCGACGGATTTCTCGATTGATAAAGTACTCATAGTTATCTGGCCTGTGAACCAACCCCCTGACTTGGTTAGCTGATAATCCAAGTGCACGAGCCCAAGACTCTTCAATCCGTCTGAACATATTGACCCTTTCCGACCCGATGCGGCCTAATGTGTAGTAGGCATCTCGGTTCAAAAGGATCAACAGGTGATAATGATGCCGACCTTTCTGACCGATCTCTCTCGACCAAACATACCGTACTTTGCAACCACGCGAGTACCCACGCTCAGCCACTCGCTCCTGGTGGTACTGGATCTTCTTCGTAAACGATTCAAAGAACCGGCTGATGACTTGGTTCGTATAAACGTAGTCGGGTAGCTCGACGCCCAGAGGTAGACGGAGATCCACTCTGAAGGCCAAGACCCTCGGGTACTCAGCCAATGCCAGGTCAATGGTACGCTTTAGATAAGACAGGTGCTCACGGATGTAAGGACCTTTGTCTTCTTGAAGTTTGAATCCTGCGAATGTCTCTCCGTAATACAAATGAAGATTGGCATTATCGGGATGACGTAGTGGGTAGTTCCGGGTAGTAGCGGTATCGTTGAGCATGGTTATGACCTCTAGTTGATTGAGTCTCATAACACATATGCAACCAGTAATTATTTATCACACCCTCTAGCTATAAGATCCAAGCCTAACTCCAGATAAAGTTAATAACTAACAGTAAAAGCATAATACTCCCGCCGCAAAATAAATACGCAAAAAGCCAAGCAAGCACGAAGAGCGTTATAAATTTAGCAAAGCAATTACAGGGCCTTTAACAACCAATACAATTTCGGAATTAAATTATCCTAATTATCAAAAAAGTACGCTGATGCATGTGACCAGATTCACCAAATGGCTATCGGATGGTGATCGCCCCCAGCCGTGCAACGGCTGGCGATCAACCTTGAGCTATGAGCTGTAACCCCGAAAGTGCTACATCGATGAATAGCCCTTGCGTGATCTAGCCTCCAACGAATACTGTATATTTGCACAGCATTCAGTGAAGTCATTATGAGCCAAGCCCAGATCATCGGGAAAATTCAGCCCTGCAGCTCTTCAGTCCCATTTTTTGACACTCGCGTACCGGCCGGGTTTCCAAGCCCTGCGCTTGACCACATGGAGCACAAGCTTTCGCTCGATGTACTGCTGGGTCTGCAAGCTCCACACACCTACGTGGTCGCCGTGAGCGGTGACAGCATGACAGGGGCAGGCATCTTCGACGGCGACCATCTAATCGTCAGCCGTGCCATCCCTGCAAAACCGGGGCATGTGGTGGTTGCCTGCCTCAACGGCGATGTCCTGGTAAAGCGCCTGGCACAGGAACTGGGGCAGTTCATCCTGCGCTCAGAGAATCCGGCCTACTCTCCGCGCTATATCCTGGAAAACGATGAGCTGACGCTCTGGGGCGTCGTCACGCATAGCCTGCGGAATCACCTCACACATGGCTGAGTCGGTTTACGCGCTTGTTGACTGCAACAGCTTCTACGCCAGTTGCGAGCGAGTGTTTCGCCCTGATCTTGCGCGCACCCCCATCGTGGTGTTGAGCAACAACGATCTGAAGGGTGCCAACTGTTAGCTAATCCATTACAGTCCGCCCCCCCCTGATCGAGGTTTGTCCCGGCTCTTGATGGGAGATCACTAATAGGGGCTTGAAGGCTGTGGAATGAGGTTAGTGCTCGCGACAAAAGACCTGACGGTAGCCGGTCGATCCTTCAAAGGTTTCCCGCTCTTGGTTGGTTCAGATGGCTGGCCTGTGGAACCGGCTCAATCATTCCTATGGCACATCCTAGTCGAGTCAGGTGAGGCACTCAGTGTTCTGACGTGGGAGGCCTATGGTCGCCGTCTGTTCGACTACTTCGCCTTCCTGGAGGCTAATGGCCTGGCCTGGAATGAGGAGAGTCAGGCAGATGGCCTGAGCGTCCTGTCGCGATATAGAGACTGGTCGAGCGGTGAGCTGGAGCTAGATCCCAGCACACTGAATAAGCGACTGAACCTAATTGTGAGGTTCTACCAATGGGCCAAGCAGCGTGATCTGATCGCAGTTCTACCCTTTGGCGAGCGAAGGGTCAGAGCGACTCCGCACTCTGGCTTTCTCAGTCACGTAGCGCGTCCTAACGCCGCGAGTACCAAACCCTCAGTGATGGTGCGAGAGCGTAAGCGATGAACGAGCCCCCTGAAAGACAGGACACCGTTTCCCCCTTACGATAAGGGATAGGCAAACGGTTATGTTTATGACTAACAGCAACGACAAGAGCGGTGAGCTATTGGGTCAGGAGCGGCGGCGCCGCTGGAGCCCAGAGCAAAAGCTGGCGATGGTTCGCGAGAGCCTTGAGCCAGGACACAGCGTTTCGGTGGTGGCCCGGCGCAACGGCGTCAATGCCAATCAACTATTTCACTGGCGCAAGCTTTACCAGGACGGAAGTTTGTCGGCGGTCAGCGCCGGTGAAGCCGGCGATTTTCAAGGTAGTTGTCGCGTGAGCGTGTCACGCTGCCTTTGATGTTTGCTGCAGTACCGCTTCCCGCTCCGGGTTCAGGCACACGATTGGTGCCAGCACCCAGTTCCTGATGTTGCCGCTCCAGCGCTCCGGGTGCCGTGCACGCGCCGCCTCGTACAGCTCGATACGCTTGCGCAGCAACTCTTCCGCCTGGCCAGTATGTCGCTGCGCCGGGGTCACGAACTTCAGGGCGCTGTGGCGATGTTCATGGTTGTACCAGGCCACGAAGCTGTTCACCCAGTTCCTGGCCTGCTCCAGCGTGTCGAAGGGCCGCTCCGGCCACAGCGGGCAGTACTTCGCCGTGCGGAACAAGGCCTCGGCATAGGCGTTGTCATTGCTCACCCGCGGGCGGCTGAACGAGGGCATCACACCCAGGTTCTGCATGGCCGCCAGCATGGTCGAGCCCTTCATCGCGCTGCCGTTGTCCGAGTGCAGTACCAGCGGCTGGCCTGCTCGCTGTTCACGTAAGCAGGCCTGGCGTAGCAGCTGGGCGGCCTGCTCGGCGCTTTCACTTTCATGCACCTCGTTGGCCACCAGCTTCCGGCTGTAGACGTCCTTGATCATGTACCAGTAGAAGTAACGGCCCTTGACCGTGGTCGGCAGCCAGGTGATGTCCCAGCACCACAGCTGGTTCGGGCCGTCGGCCACATGGGTCGTCAGCGCTCGTTTCACCGGTGGGCGGCTACGGCCGCGCGGATGCTGCTGTTCGGCGTCCTTCAGCAACCGGTAAAAGGTCGACTCCGAGGCCAGCCAGGTGCCCTGATCGGCCAGCCGCGCCACGATCTGCTGCGGCGGCAGGCTGGCAAACTCGGGCTGGTTGGCGACCTCCAGCACGCGGCGGCGCTCTTGCGGGGTCAGCTTGTTGGCCGGCTCAGCTCGCTGTGCCGAAGGACGCCGATCCTCCGGGCAGTGCTGCCAGCGCTGCAGGCTGCGCAGCGACAGGCCCAGTTCGGCGCAGGCCTGCGCCCGCCGCGCTCCCGCCGCCACGGCGTCCTCGATCAACTGCAGCGTTTCACGGCGATCCGGGGCGCTGATCATTCGTCCTCGTCCTTCCCCCAGAGCGCCTCGGCTTTTTTTCGCAACACCAGCAGAGCCGCGGTTTCTGCCAGCGCCGCATCCTTGCGCCGCAGTTCACGCTCCAGCTGCTTGATGCGCTTCTTCGCGGCCTTTTCCTCTTCGCGTTCGCGCCGGGTCTTGCTCGGCTGAGCCAGGCTGTTGGCCTGCTCGCAGGCTTCGCGCCAGGCGTTGATCTGCTCGACATACAGGCCTTTGCGCCGGCAGTACTCCGCCAGCTCAGCCGCATTGAGGCTGGCGCTTTCCAGCACCACCCGAAACTTGTCCTGGCTCGACCACTGGTCGGCCTGCTGTCCATCTCCCGGCACCACTGCTCCCGCTGCTCTGGCCTGTTTGCGCCAAGCATACAGGGTGGCATCAGTAATGCCTGTCGCTTCCACCAGCTCCGGCACCGTCCGGTTCAAGGGCGGCATCATCTGCCGCACCACCCACTCCCGATGCTCTATCGAATAACGCGCCACACGGCTCTCACTTCCGCCCACCGACCAAGACTCATCGAATCAACTCACACGACAACTATCCTGACGCGGCGGGTGTAGCCGAAGTGCTGGAGTTGGAGCGCGCTGAACTGATGCCTGTGCCAGCGCCATTCGACGGTTACGTCGAGCGGCCTGCGCGGGTCTCCAGCACCTGCCTGGTCAGCGTCGGGCGCAACCGCTACTCGGTGCCATGTGAGTACGCGGGTAAGTGGGTCAGCAGCCGTTTGTATCCGACGCGAATCGAGGTGGTGGCCGATGATGCGCTGATTGCCAGCCATGTCCGCTTGCTGGATCGCGACCAGGTCAGCTATGACTGGCAGCACTACCTCCCGCTGATCGAACGCAAGCCCGGTGCGCTGCGCAACGGAGCGCCCTTTGCTGATCTGCCAGCACCGCTGCGTCAGCTTAAGCACGGTCTGGGGCGTCATGCCGGCGGTGACCGGATCATGGCGCAAGTCCTGGCTGCCGTACCGGTCGCCGGACTCGATGCCGTGCTGGTAGCCGTTGAGCTGGTACTGGAGAGCGGCAGCCTGAGCGCCGAACACATCCTCAATGTCGTGGCACGGCTGACAGCATCCGAACCACCACCCAGCGTCGAAACCCACTTGTCGCTCAAGGAAGCCCCCGTCGCTAACACGGCGCGCTACGACCGCCTGCGTGGCCAGGCCGAGGAGGTCGGTCATGCGTGATTTGATGGCGGAACTCAAGGAGCTGCGCCTGCACGGCATGGCCACGGCCTGGGCGGAGTTAACTGCACAGGGTGAGTCGAACACAGCCTCGTCCAAGTGGCTGCTCGAACACCTGCTGGAACAAGAGCACACAGATCGCGCCATGCGCTCGGTGAGCCACCAGATGAACATGGCCAAGCTGCCGATGCACCGCGATCTGGCCGGCTTCGACTTCAGCGCCTCCAGCGCCGACGCTCGCTTGATCAGCGAGCTGGCCAATCTGAGCTTTACCGACACCGCGCAGAACGTGGTGCTGATCGGCGGCCCAGGCACCGGCAAAACCCACCTGGCCACCGCACTGGCCGTGTCCGGCATCACCCGGCATGGCAAGCGCGTGCGCTTCTACTCCACGGTCGATCTGGTCAATCTTCTGGAGCGCGAAAAACACGACGGCAAAGCCGGGCGGATCGCCCAGGCACTGCTACGCATGGATCTGGTCATCCTCGACGAGCTGGGGTATCTGCCCTTCAGTCAGGCCGGTGGCGCGCTGTTATTTCACCTGCTGTCCAAGCTGTACGAGCACACCAGCGTGGTGATCACCACCAACCTGAGCTTTGCCGAATGGTCGAGCGTGTTCGGCGACGCCAAGATGACCACAGCCTTGCTGGATCGGCTTACGCACCACTGCCACATCGTCGAAACCGGTAACGAGTCCTATCGCCTGCAACACAGCAGCTTGGCGGCCCAGGCCAAGATCAAATCACGGGAGCGAAAGCGTAAGGGCGGCCAGGAACCGGAGGACGATGAGCCGTTCTGATTTCATGGTGACGATGGCCTGCTGCATGGCTGCATGTGGCAGGTCTTCAACAGCTGAACTGGGCTAACGAAGGAGTGGGTTCAAAAGCAGCTGCGCTGGTAGACTTATCCACAGTTGCTGGTAACAAAATCAGCAATCCGCTCTGGGTCAAATTTCAATCGGCAGGGTGGGTCAATTTTCCATCAGCGCCAACAGGCTGCCGTTTGTTGCTTCTCGTTGAGTGGAATTTCGACAGGCGCTTCTGCAGCAACTACTGGCACAGGGGGGAGCAAAAGCGCATCAAGCATCTGCTGTGCGACGACCTCGAAGGGTGCACCCAACCGGTTTGCAATCTCCGAGCAGGTCTGGCCTTGAGTGACGTGCAAGTCAAAGACTCTCGACCGTGGCAGCAGCAACTCTCTCGCGAAGAGGTCCATCTGGACTTCTCGGCGCTGCCGTCGGCTGTAATCGACCACGCGCTCCATGCCAACTGGCGCGACCTCAGAGGTTCGCGCTGGATCGATTTGAAATGCTGACTCCTCCTCTTCCTCACCGTCGCCTAGCACGGCGTGCCCGATTTCATGCGCGACGAGAAAGGCTTGCTCGAATGGTGTTCCTAAGTCCTCATGAACAATCAGCGGCAAGGCGGCATCAAACGTTGCGCGCGCCCCGTCCAGGATTGAAGCGCCAGGGAGGCACCTTTCAACCGTGATGCCCAGCGTCTCCGCTATGTCTTCGGCGAACTGATAAGGAGACCATGGATCGCTGCCGTGTTCGACTGCTTCATAATGCAAGCGCTTCGCGTGCTGTCGAGCGAGTTCTAGTTGGTCCATGGTCAGTCATCGCCGTGGAGCAGCCGTGAAATGCGCTCCTCATCCATCCCCGCCTCTCTTAAAAGGCGTTCAAACGGGACTTTTTCGGCCGGGGCTGGCTTGTCATCCGACTTGTTTGCACGAAGCGCTGATGCCTGCGCAGGCAAGAGGAGAAACGACTGAACAACAGAGACTGATGTTTGTAGCGCGTTAGCTAAGCGCTCGAGGAACCGGCTTGGCAACGTCGCAACATCTATTCGTCGCTCGCGAATGGCGACGCCGACCTGCATGGGTAATCCGAGAGCTTTGGCTGCTAAAGCGAAGGTCCTTGGCGAGGCGGCCTGCAGGATTTCCACCGTGACTACGGACTCGCGGAGCCGGCCCATTTTAGCGCTCACGGCGGCGAGCTCTTGGGCGCTGAGCGGAAGGTCCTCGTCGACTTGCCGGGAAAGCTCTCTGGCGAGATCGACAAGGTCGGCAGCGAACTGGGGATAGTCGGCAAGATACTTTTTGAGGACCTCGGACCCTGGCTCGAAATCCATCGCGAAAGCGTTCATGACGTCTTCGCTAGAAATTGGCGAACGCTTAGTCATCACAGTCCCCCCTTGCGTTCAAGACGCAGTCGCAGAGTCGCAAAGGCCTTGTCGCGGTGCGTACGGATGGTTTTCTCGCTCTTGCCCAGTGCTTTGCTTATGGTCACGACAGAGGGGTCTTGCGAGTCGATGGGAATCTCTTGGCGCCACATTTCGACGATTCTTCTTTGGAGTTCAGGCAGACTATCAATCTCTTCGTCGAGCCGTAGCCGGTAAAATTTTTCGTCGAGCTCGCGGGGGTCAAAAGGGTCGTAGCCACCAATTGCCTCGTCCAGGGCGTTGTAAGCACCATCCTCATCCGTGCCCAGCTCTTCACTCTGGCTATCACGCTTCCAATGGCGATCACTGGCATCCTTCCGGTCTTTGGCGATGGCCGAGTTAAAGTTTATCTCGTAGTAATCCAAGCGGTCGTCATAGGACGCTCGATCGCTGAGCAGCAGGTCAACGAAATGGTCGACGACATCATCTCGGATGTTTGTCTTGGTAAGTGAGGCTGTGGCCTCGCCTGCATTCTCGGCGCGAGGCAGGAGAAGGTAAACGCGCTGGAGTAGAAGCTCAGTTAGCCTTTCGCGATGCATTCCGGCTCCCACGTTCCGGACAAAGTGCACCAACACTTCCGGTGAGACAAAGCCGGGGGAGGTGCGGGAGCAAATGGACGCTCTGCGCTCAAGTTCGGAGGGGCTAACGGCCGTCAAATCATGAATTTCGGCTTCGACGGCCGGACGCCGCTGATACAAGGTTCCATCAAGTTTGATCTTGCGAAGGGGACGCGCCACGGCTACTCCTTTGTCTGCTAAAGCCTTCCGTGAGGTACTCCGCAAAATGTAACACCAGAGCACTGCTTGATGCTGCAGCCAGCCACTGCATAAACAGGTTTTTGGTTGGGTGGCGATGACCGATGCTGCTATGCGGCTGGTGGGCGACGAGCTAGTACTCGCGCAGCCGCAGAGGCGCGGGATGTGAACAGGCCGTGTGGCACGGTTTAGGCACAGAATTGGCACAGCCCGAAAACCAACCTCAAAAGGTCTGTTTGGGCAGTACTCATTGCCTGCTGCGAACGTCGCCAGAATTAGCTTCGGCGCTAGGATTGGTTGGTGCGGAGTGATGGATCGGGCTTCTGTAAAAAAGCCCAATAAATCAAATAGATATGGCGCACCAGGCGGGATTCGAACCCACGACCCCCGCCTTCGGAGGGCGGTACTCTATCCAGCTGAGCTACTGGTGCGTAATTGTTGCGGCGGCCTATTTGACCACTAGCTGTCACCCTTCTCAACTCGAGGAGTATTGCCTTCGGAGGGCAGTACTCTATCCAGCTGAGCTACTGGTGCGTTGCGGGGCGCATGATACGCATGCGAGCGCGCAACGTCCATGCCGAGCACGACCGGTCACCGGTCGCCGGGCAGGCGAAAAAGAAGGCAAATGGCCATATAAAGGTGGCTCGCTCAATGCCTTGCCTGCACAATGAAACGATTTTCTGCCGAGATAAGCCCTGTTTATGCCTCAACCCTATCAAGCCTTAGAGCGCTGCATCCTTGGCGCGCTGTTGTCATTGCTTGTCTGGCTACCCTTGCCCCTGGGCAGCAACCGCGACTGGTCGATGGCCTTCTTCTGCTTCGTCACCGCGTTGCTGGCCGCCTCCTGGGCGCTGCTTCAGCTCAAGCGCCAGCGCCCGCTGGGCTCGTCGTTCCGACATGCGCTGCTGCCGCTCGGCCTGCTGGCGCTGGTTCAGCTGTGGGTAGCCATCCAGTGGCTGGGCGGCCTGAGCCGCGACGCCGGCGCGTCGGCCCAGTATTTCCTCCTGGGCTGCACCTACTGCCTGCTCTATCTGCTGGTGATCGGCGTTTTCCGCACTCGCAAGCGCCTGACCCTGCTGATCGGTGTGCTAGTGATCAGCGGAACCTTCCAGGCCTTCTTCGGCTCGGCGATGACGCTATCCGGCGTGGAGCGCCTGCTTTTCGGGCCGAAGGACTATCACATCGGTCATGCCACCGGCACCTTCGTCAATCGCAATCACCTAGCGGGCTATCTGGAGATGACCCTGGCCATCGGCATCGGCCTGCTGCTGGCGCTGCGCCAGGGCGGGCAGTTCCACTGGGTCAGCGTGCTGGAAACCCTGATGGGTCCCAAGGCCCGTCTGCGCCTGGCGCTGGTGATCATGGTCATCGGCCTGGTCATGAGCCATTCGCGCATGGGCAACACCGCATTCTTCGGCAGCCTGATGCTGGTCGGAGCGCTGTTTCTGCTGCTGCACAAGGAAAACCGCCTGCGTAACGGGCTGATCTTCGCCAGCCTGGTGCTGGTCGATGTGCTGGTGGTGAGCCAGTATTTCGGGCTCGACGAGCTCAAGGACCGTTTGGTGAACACGAGGCTCAACGATGTCGTCGAACAAGGGGAAGTGGTTCAGAAAGCCAACGAACTACGCGGCGATGTCTATGCGCTGGCGCTGCCGCTGGCCCAGGACCGGCCGATCATCGGGCAGGGCGCGGGAAGCTTCGAGTCGGTCTTCCCGCCTTACGCCACGGGGCTCCCCCTGCATTTCGACCATGCCCACAACGACTACCTGCAATTCTTCATCGAGTACGGCGTGATCGGCTGCATACCCTTGGCGCTGTTCGTGCTGATTTCACTGTATTACGCGTTGAAAGCCATGCGCCACAAGGATTCCCTGTACCGCAACGGCATCGGCTTCGGTGCCGGGATGGGCATTCTTGCGCTGCTCATCCATTCGACCACCGACTTCAACCTGCAGATACCATCGAATGCAGCGACCTTCGTGGTCCTCTGCGCGATAGCGGTGCTGGCCAACCATCATCTGGTAGACCGGCGCCAGAAGCAACGTCCGGCCTGAGGGGTCTGGGAGACCTCTGACGACGCGACCACCCCTCAGGACTGGCGCTTCAGCACTTGTCCGCCGTCATGTGGCTTTGCACCGAAGCTGTTCCGCGCCACGTAGTAGAAGAACAGCGGAATGCCTACGGCATAGCGACGGAACAGGCGGCGTGGTTCCATCAGCAGGCGATACAGCCACTCGAGGCCAAACTTCCTGAAGAACTCCGGCGCGCGCTCGAAACGCTCGGCGGAGAAATCCACGATGGCACCGCCGCAGACGAACAGCGCCGGCATGTCCAGCTCGTTCTTGAGGCGCACGGCCACTGCTTCCTGCTTCGGCATGCCCATCGCCAGCACGATGATCGGCATCGCTCCTTCCCGATAGGCGGTCTTAAAGAACTCCACGTACTCGTCGATAGTTTTGAAACCATCGATGGCATGGAACGGCCGGCCTCTGAAAAGCTTGTCCGCTCCTTTGCTGAGCCAGGGTTCCTGAGTACCCATGGCGAAATACTGGCAATCAACGGTGTCATCGTTGATGAAGAAGTCCAGAAGCTTCGGAATGAAATCGGTTCCGTTCAGGTTGGCCTTTGGCTCAACACCATTAACCTTGCAGGCCAGTTTGATGCCAATACCATCTCGCAGGAGGTAGTCGACTTTAAGAAAGCTTTTACGGGCAGACAGGTTCTGCTGCGTAATGTTGTATCCATGTTGATTGAGGAATCCCAGAATACTCGGCCGTTTAACCATGCGCAGATTCCTGAGGAAATCTTCAGTTTCATTTTCCTCAAGCAACATCAATCGCCGGACGAGTAAATCTTCTTTCCTAACAATCGGATTTTTCATGAAGAATTATCTCTGGATTTCTCGGTTATGGAATTGAAGCCGGATTGCACCGTTCATTTACGCTTCTACCTCGATTATTGTTAATTCAATTAATAAAAGCGTGAACCAGTTAACCCATTTGTTGCGCTAAAAAATTATCATGGATTTTATAACTAATTCCAGGGAGCTCACCCATCCACCCATTTAGGAAACCACCCATGAACGCCACGACTCACACGTTTCACACGCTTAAAAGAGTTCTTCCTCTGGCAGCGCTCCTGATCGGCTCGACCGTCCAGGCTCAAGAGAAGCTCCCCCTCGTTTCGATCAACATCGCTGGCGCCGAATTCTCGTCCGGCGCGATCCCCGGAAAAAACGGCACCAACTACTTCTTCCCGGACAAAACCTATTTCGCCAAGTGGAAAGAGCGCGGCATCACCCTGGTCCGCTTCCCACTCAAGTGGGAACGCCTGCAGCCCAAGCTGTACGGCCCGCTGGACCCCGCGTACACCAAGCTCCTCGACGACATGCTCGCCCAGGCCAACGTGTACGGCGTGAAGGTGATCCTCGATATCCACAACTACGCCCGTTATAACAACGAAGTCATCGGCTCCGCCAAGGTTACCTTTTCCGACTTCCGCAAGCTCGGCGAACTGATCGGTAACCGCTACAAGAACAACCCTGCTGTTTATGGCTACGACATCATGAACGAGCCCTACGGCGATGCCGACAAGTACTGGCCGCAAGCGGCGCAGGCCGGCATCAATGGCATCCGGGTCTATGACAAGAAAAAACCGCTTTTTGTCGAAGGCCGTTCCTACTCCGGCGCCTACACCTGGCCTTGGTACAACGACCCGATGGCGGCACTCACCGACCCGAAGGCCAACAACATCATCTACTCGGCGCATGCCTACATCGACGACAACGGCAGCGGCCAGTACAAGACCGCACCGGCCAACTTCGACCCGATGATCGGCGTCAAACGCATCGAGCCCTTCGTCGCCTGGCTGAAGAAGCACGGCAAGAAAGGCCACATCGGGGAATTCGGCATCCCGAACGATGACCCCCGCTACCTGCAAGCCATGGACAACACCCTGGCCTACCTGCAGAAGAACTGCATCACCATGACCTACTGGGCTGCCGGCCCTTCGTGGGGAACCTACAAGCTGTCCGTCGAGCCGACCAAGACCGGCCAGGATAAGGCGCAGTGGGCGATCCTGAAGAAGTACATCAACGGCGGCAACTGCACCAAACCCGGTCCCAACTGACCGGCCTCACCACCCGAGCGCAGCGGACGCGCTCGGGCAGGTGATTTCTCGCAAGACACATCCCCGCAACACCGGAGCCCAAGCGGCTCAGCCCGCCACCAGGGTTTCCACCACCACCGGCGCCACCCGGCCGTACTTGTCGGAGAAACGCACGATGTCGTCCTCTCCCAGATACGCACCCGATTGCACCTCGATGAGCTCCAGAGGAATCACTCCTGGGTTTTCCAGCGCGTGCACCTGGCCGATCGGAATATAGGTCGACTGGTTCTCGGTGACCATGTAGGTCTCCTCGCCATTGGTCACCTTGGCGGTGCCGCTGACGACGATCCAGTGTTCCGCGCGGTGGTGGTGCATCTGCACCGACAGCTTCGCGCCCGGCTTCACGGTGATGTGCTTGACCTGGTAGCGCGGGCCCTGGTCGATGGAGTCGTACACGCCCCACGGACGGTAGACTTCGCGATGGTTCTGGAACTCGCTGCGCTTCTCGCGCTGCAGCTGTTCGACGATGCGCTTGACGTGCTGCGCCTCGTCCTTGTGCGCCACCAGCACCGCATCCTTGGTTTCGACGATCACCAGATCCTCGACGCCGACGGTAGCCACCAGGCGGTTGTCCGCATGCACGTAGGTGTTGCTGCTGCCGTGGTTGAGCACGTCGCCGCGGAACACGTTGCCTTCGCCATTCTTGCTGCTCACATCCCACAGCGCGGACCAGGAACCGATGTCGCTCCAGCCGGCGTCGAGCGGAACCATCACGGCGTCACGGGTTTTTTCCATGACGGCGTAGTCGATGGAGTCTTCCGGGCAGGCGGTGAACGCCTCGCGACCGACGCGTGTGAAGAGCATGTCCTGCTCGCTGCTGGCCATGGCTTCACGGCAGGCTTCGAGGATGTCCGGACGGAATTCCTGCAACTCGGCGATGTAGCGGCTGGCACGGAACAGGAACATGCCGCTGTTCCAGAAATGATTGCCGCTGGCGAGATAGCGCCCGGCGGTTTCCAGATCGGGCTTCTCGACGAAGCGGCTGACCACGTAGGCGCCCTCGCCTTCGGCTTCGCCACGTTCCAGATAGCCGTAACCGGTTTCCGGGTGCGTCGGCAGGATGCCGAACGTCACCAGCTTGCCGGCTTCGGCAAGCGGCACCGCCTTGCGGATGCCGTCATGGAAGGCTAGGGTGTCCTGGATCAGGTGATCCGCCGCGAGGATCAGCAACAGCGGATCCTGGGCTTCGCTGAGCGCCTGCAGGGCGACCAGCGCAACGGCCGGCGCGGTATTGCGACCGACCGGTTCGAGCACGATGCCTGCGTTGTCCATGCCCAGCTGGCGCAGCTGTTCGGCCGCGAGGAAACGGTGTTCCTCGTTGCAGATCAGCCGTGGCAGTTGCATGTCCAGGCCTTCCAGGCGCTTGATGGTCGCTTGCAGCATCGACAGCGAGCCCTCACCGAGGTTGAGGAACTGCTTCGGATTGAGTTGACGCGAAAGCGGCCACAGGCGCGAACCGCTACCACCGGACATGATCACTGGAATCATTGCTGAGCCCTCCCCATAAAAATCGATTGTCTGTTCTTGAACTGCCTGACGATGATCGGAAACACCTTGTAAGCGTCCACCACGTAGCGTTTTACAAGCCGTTTGGGCTCCATGCAGATGCGGTGCAGCCACTCCAGCGAGAGGTGCTGCATCCATTCCGGGGCACGCTGGATCTTCCCGGACAGGAAATTCAGCGAAGCACCGACGCACAGGCCGACCCCCACCGCCTGCTCGCTCTCGTAGACCTTGAGCGCGAGGGCTTCCTGACGCGGGCAGCCGACCGAGAAGAAGATCAGCCGTGCCGGATGCTGGACGACGAACGACACGCAGCGTTCGACTTCTACCGGATTGTCGATGAAGCCCATGGGCGGGTTGTGGTGGTTGAAGACGATGTTCGGATACATCTGCCGCAGCGTGGCGACCACGTCGTCCTCGCAGCCGATCACCGTGATGGTCCAGCCTTCACGGTTGGCCACTTCCACCAGCGACTCGGTCAGCGTGCTGCCGGGAATAGCCTCGGCGACATTGGCCTTAAGACGGTTGAGCACCGGCAGCAGTATCTTGCTGTCGCAGATGCGCAGGCTGGCATGGCTGTAGGCGCGGCGCAGTTCCTTGTTGTGCTCCAGCTGAACGATATGGTTCACGTTGGGAGTGACGATATAGCTGTAGTCGTTCTGGCTCGCGTCGGTGAGTTCCTTGACCAGGCTGGCCTTGTTACCACGATAAAATTCAATGTCGAATACTTTCATATTACCTCCTTGCAAAAACTGATCTTTCTACGCACGCCCGAAGGCTATCGACACGGTTTCAACCACAACCCGTGCGAACGGCAGTCCTCTTATCGGCCGAGTGCCGCCCTCACCAACTTGGTGTGGGTATGTACGTAGTGCAGAAGGTAAAGAACAGAGGCTTTGGCGGAAGACAACTTCATGTAATTACGCCGTATCTGCATATCTTCCTTGAGCGCATCGAAACGGCGCTGCTGGGAGATGCCGGTAGTGTCGAAAACGCACAGGGGCGTCTTCAGTTGCAGCACGACCTTGGACAGGTCCAGTCCGTGAAGGAATTCCACGATCATGCAGTAGTCCGCAGACAGCTTGTAGTTCTCGCGGAAGCGGACCGTACGCAGGTGTTCGTTCTCGAAGTACATCGCCTGGTGACTAGACGGCATGCCCATCATCAACCGGTCGATCTTCTTCGCCGAGGCGGCGCGCAGCACGCCCGCGGCGTTCTGCAGGTAATAATCGCCATACACGTACTTCGGCGGATGTTCGGCCTCGGAGACGGCCTTGGCCACCTTTTCGAGTACCGACTCGTCATAGAAGGTATCGCCGCTATTGAGGAACAGGGTGTAACCCGGGGTTTCGCTGGCTTTCACCAGGCCCTTGTTCATCGCGTCGTAGATGCCCTTGTCGCG
The DNA here is from genome assembly GCF_002364635.1 of Pseudomonas sp. UBA3153. Lineage (NCBI taxonomy): Bacteria > Pseudomonadati > Pseudomonadota > Gammaproteobacteria > Pseudomonadales > Pseudomonadaceae > Pseudomonas > Pseudomonas sp. UBA3153. Next base: position 51,193 of record NZ_DEYR01000094.1, on the reverse strand, counting down.
CTCAGAAGTGATTTCGGCGTGATCGTCCTTGAGTTCCTTCAGCCATTCGACGCTGCCATCGTTGGAAGCGCCATCGATTACGATCCAGCGGAAGTTCCTGTAGGTCTGCGCCGCGACACTTTCATAGGTCTTGGTCAGGCCAGCGAGGTTATTCCAGTTAATGGTAACGATGCTGAAACTTGTCATAACTGATCCGCTCGTTCTGCGTGGTAGACGGTGCCGGTGCCTTAGCTCTTACTCTAGAGAAATACAAGAAACAGGCTGCTGAAATGCCTAGGAGATCTCCCCCATACATAATTGAGTTGGACAGAAACATATTGATCAAACCAAATACGAAAGGCAGTTTCATGGCGCTCAATAGATCGCCCTTGTTTTTGCAGTCCCTCATGATGCTCAGGAAACCGCCATAGAAGATCAGGGCGATGACCGGAGTTAGGAACCCGAAGCGGTAATACACGCCGACGATGCCCACGTCCGACAGGTAGAACCAGGGGTTGTAAAGGGTCGAGAAGCCGCCATTCCACTGCAGGGACAGCGCGCCCATTCCGATGTACCAGTTCTTCGCCACTTCCTGAAGAATGATCCCGGTGGTGATGTTCCGCACGCCGGGGCCGGTGGTCGCCTCGTTGAGCAAGGCGTCGAAGCGCTCGAACTGGGTGGCGTAGAAGTCCGGAATCATGAAGTAGGACACCACCAGGATGATCGAGGCGACGGCGCCCAGCTTCAGCAGCGAACCGATACGGTCGCGGAAAATCCACAGCCCGGCCAGCGCCCAGACCACCATCGTCGAGCGGGTCTGCAGGACCAGCCACAGGTAGGCGGTGAAGAGCAACAGCAGCATCACCCGCGCCAGGGTGATCTGGCGGCGCAGGCTGTACATGATCATGAACGCGCAGATGCTCACATAGCCGGAGCCGATCCGGTAGCGATTGGGACGCAGCATGCTGTCTTCGCTACCCAGCTCCTTGGCGTCCACCTCGAAGGCGAACCCGCTGTTTTGCGGGATGATCTTGAAGTAATAGAGGAAGCCTACGGCCACGCAGAACAGACCCGAGACGAGAAAGAACCGCTCGAGCTGCGGCTCCGTGGGCTTAGCCTTGTACAGCAGGAACAACGTCGGGAAGAAGATCAGGAAGTAGAAACTGCGGCGTTCCTCCAGCAGGCCGTAGACGATCGGCTGGCCGAAGTTGAGCTTGGCCAGGATCGACGACATCACTGGCAGGCAGATGCCGATAAAGACCACCCATAGGCAGGCCTTGGATTGATAGAGGCGCTTCCAGGTGACCAGCAGAAGTGCCGATGCCGCCAATATCGCCAGCAGAAACAGTTCACGCAGGTAGGGTATGCCAGCCTTCTTGTCGTCCGTGAGGAAGAAGCAGGCCGAGTTCGCCAGCACAAGCACGAACAACAGGTTCTGGTAAGAAAGAAGCTTCCTCAATGTACGAACTTCCCTTTGAGTGTTCCAGTTGATCGCTTGAAGTAAGGGGTGGATCCGCCACCGCCATCGTCTTCACCGGCGAACGCATCAAACCAGTGCGCGCAAATAGGCCCGCGTGTTTTCGTGTACCTGCTCGCTGTCGCGCATTTCGCTCGGCGACCACCAGCGGTAGTGCCCGTGCTGCTCGCGCGGCGGATCGAGCGCCAGGCCGGCCGGCAAATCCAGCAAATAGCCGGCCACTACGTAATGCGTATTCGGCGAGGATGAATCCGTACCAAACACGCTGTCTTCGTAGAAGTGTTCGTAGATATCCAGCAACCGCGCCTGGGAACGCTCGAACGGGATGCCCAGCTCGCCCAGGGTGAGGCGACGGAAGGCGGCGTCGAGCGTTTCGTTCTTCTGGATGCGTCCCCCCGGGACGAACCAGAAACCTTGCGCCGGTCGGTTGAGACGTTCACCCAGGAGAATGGTTCCCTCGCCGCTGCGAACGACGAGGTCCAGGGAGATGAGCGGTGTCGCTCCGACTACCCGTCGGAAGTCCTCGGCATCGAGAAACATCCGCTCAACCCCTGACGTCGTCCAGGTGCTCGACGAACCAGCGGTAGGCATCCTGCAACCCTTCTTCCAGGCCGATCTTCGACTTCCAGCCCAGGGCTTCGAGACGCGAAACGTCCATCAGCTTGCGCGGCGTGCCGTCCGGCTTGGTCGCATCGAACGCCAGGCGACCTCGGAACTCGGTGACCTTGGCCAGGGTTTCCGCCAGCTCGCGGATGGTGCAGTCCTGGCCGGTGCCGACGTTGATGTGCGAGAGCATCGGCTGGGTGTTGGCCTGGTAGGTGGCCTCGTCAAGATTCATCACGTGGACGCTGGCCGCAGCCATGTCGTCGACGTGGAGGAACTCGCGCATCGGCGTACCGCTGCCCCAGATCACCACTTCCTCGTCGCCGCGCAGGGTGGCTTCGTGGAAACGGCGCAGCAGCGCCGGGATCACGTGGCTGTTTTCCGGGTGGTAGTTGTCGTGCGGGCCGTACAGGTTGGTCGGCATCACGCTGCGGTAGTCACGGCCGTACTGGCGGTTGTAGCTCTCGCAGAGCTTGATCCCGGCGATCTTGGCGATCGCATAGGGCTCGTTGGTCGCCTCCAGAATGCCGGTCAGCAGCGCCTCTTCCTTCATCGGCTGCTCGGCATGCTTGGGATAGATGCACGAGGAACCGAGGAACAGCAGCTTCTGCACGCCGTTGGAGTGGGCGGCGTGGATGATGTTCGCCTCGATCATCAGGTTCTGGTAGATGAACTCGGCCGGGTAGGTGTTGTTGGCGTGGATACCGCCGACCTTGGCCGAAGCCAGGTACACCTGATCGATGTTCTCCGCGGCGAAGAACGCCTGCACGGCGGCCTGGTCGACCAGGTCCAGCTCGTCACGACCGCGGGTGACGATTTCCACGTCACCCTGCTGACGCAGGAGCCGGACGATCGCCGAGCCGACCATGCCACGATGGCCGGCGACGAAGATGCGTTGAGGCTGCTGCATGCTCAGTTCTCCACGGAGACCGGAACGTCATGGCCGTGCCGCTTCAGCAGGGCGTGGCGCTGGGCGACCTTGAGGTCTTCGCGGACCATCTCGGCGCACATTTCCTGAACGGTGATTTCCGGGGTCCAGCCGAGCTTCTGCTTGGCCTTGGTCGGATCGCCGAGCAGGGTTTCCACTTCGGCGGGACGGAAATAGCGCGGGTCGACGCGCACGATGGTGTCGCCGACCTTCAGCGCCGGCGCCAGATCGCCCTCGATGCGCTCGACGATGGCCTGCTCGTCCACGCCCTCGCCTTCGAAGCGCAGGGTGATGCCCAGCTCGGCGGCGGACCAGCGGATGAACTCGCGTACCGAGTACTGCACGCCGGTGGCGATGACGAAGTCATCCGGGGTTTCCTGCTGCAGCATCATCCACTGCATGCGCACGTAGTCCTTGGCGTGGCCCCAGTCGCGCAGCGAATCCATGTTGCCCATGAACAGGCAGGACTCCAGGCCCTGGGCGATGTTCGCCAGGCCGCGGGTGATCTTGCGGGTCACGAAGGTCTCGCCACGGCGTGGCGACTCGTGGTTGAAGAGGATGCCGTTGCAGGCATACATGCCATAGGCCTCGCGGTAGTTCACCGTGATCCAGTAGGCGTACAGCTTGGCCACCGCATAGGGCGAGCGCGGGTAGAAGGGCGTGGTTTCCTTCTGCGGGATTTCCTGCACCAGGCCGTACAGCTCGGAGGTCGAGGCCTGGTAGAAACGGGTTTTCTTTTCCAGGCCGAGCAGGCGGATCGCCTCGAGGATGCGCAGGGTGCCCATGCCATCGACGTCGGCGGTGTATTCGGGGGCTTCGAAGCTCACCGCCACGTGGGATTGCGCGCCGAGGTTGTAGACCTCGTCAGGCTGCACTTCCTGGATGATGCGGGTGAGGTTGGACGAGTCGTTGAGGTCGCCGTAGTGGAGGACGAAGTTTTTGTTCTCGACGTGCGGGTCCTGATAGATGTGATCGACCCGCTGCGTATTGAACAGCGAAGCGCGGCGCTTGATGCCGTGTACTTCATAGCCCTTCTCCAGAAGGAACTCGGCCAGGTAGGAACCATCCTGTCCGGTGATACCGGTTACCAACGCGCGTTTTTTTTCCATTTTTCGAAGCCTCATGCATCCAAGTCGATAGGTAAAAGGGGTAACTCGCCACGCGGACGGATCAACCGGTCCGCGCTTTCTTGATCAGCATCGTCAACCGTTCGATAACGCCGAACAGGATCACGCGGATCGATGGGAACTTGTAGAAGAAGCGGTAGGTGTCGTACTCCGCTTTGGGGTCGGAGCGGGTGCCAGCCGTCAGCCTTGCCGTTTCGATGAGGGCGATGCCCTCGCCTTCGAGGTCATAAAGGATGCTCAGTTCCATCGGCTTCATCGACAGACTGAAATTATGCAGGCCTGCCTGCTTCGACCGGGTCAGCTGCAGGCCGTTGGTGACGGTCTTGCAGCCGTACAGGTTGACGCTGAAATCGTAGGCGGCGAGCTTGCCGTTCAGCCGCTTGATTCTGGACGGCGACAGCTCGCAGTAGGCGTCGTACACCGCCAGGCTGTCCTCCTGGCGGGCGAAGCGGTAATCGGTGGCCTTGAGCTGGATCGGCACCTGGAAGCGCGACGAGGCGACGTAGAAGTGCTCGCCCGGATCGCCGAAGTTGGTGCTCAGCGAGCGGTACGGGTAGACGAAGTACAGGTCGCGGGAAATGATGTAGGCGTTGTACAGCTTGAGCCACGACGACTCGGGCCAGGCGCGGATGTCGGCCGGGATGCCGGCGACATCGGAGATGTCGGTGCCGTGCGCGTTCAGCCAGGTACGGAAACCCTGCCAGTGCTTGCGCGACCATGCCTGCCCCCAGGACGCCGCCAGTTGCATGAAGTAGACGTCCGAGCCGCCGTCGTCGATCGGCGTGAACGGCAGCGCGGCGGTCTGGTTCTGCTGGTTGCCGTACAGGCTGATACCGGCCACCTGCGGCGCGTCGGCATAGAAATCCAGCGCCTTGCGAGCGTACTCGTAGAAGTGCGGAGACACGAACAGGTCGTCCTCCAGCACGATGATCTCGCCGTACTCCTCGGTCAGGTCGCCGCAACTGAGGATGTGCTGGCGCAGCCCCATGCGGGTCTCGCGCGCCATGATGCGTTTCTCGCCGAACGGCCAGTCGAAGGCCTCGGCGACTTTCAGCGGTTCCGGATTACCCGAATTGTCCAGGCTGATGACAAGGCGGACGCCCTCGGACGGGTAGTGCGCCTTGCTCAGGGAGGTCAGCAGCCGGGCCAGGCTTTTCGGCCGGTTATAGCCGACAGCAACGATGGTGGGTGCACTCTGGGTCATTGGCGGAGCCTGTCTCTTTCGTAAGGAATACTGCTCAGTGGGCCGCCGTCGAGGACGGCCGATGGTTGTTCGCGGCGATCAGGACGGAAACGATGAGCGCCACGTAGATCAATACGCTGGCGCCGGCGAAGGCCATCACGGTGATCAACGCGTCTTTCATCACCCAGGCGCCGAAGAAGAGCGCGCCGAGGCGCAGGGCGGTGCTGAGCATTTCGAAGATCAGGAAGCGTCCCTGCAGCTGCAATGCGGGAATCGCCACCGTGCAGGGCCGGGTGATCAGCACCACGTATTCGGACAGGGCCAGCCAGCGCGCGAACTCGCCCGCGGTATGCCATTGCTCACCGAAGACCAGGGCGAACAGCCAGGGCCCGGCGAGGAACACGAAACCGAAGGGCAGCAGCCCCACCAGCGCCAGCCCGGCGGTGGCCTTGGCCAGCATCGAGGTGATCGGCTCGTGACGCTGGATCGCCTGGCTGATCCGCGGGTAGTACACGTCGGCGACCGACTTGCCGATCAGGTTGGTGGGCATGCTCAGCGCCTGCTTGCAGACGGTGAAGAAGCCCGCCGCCGCCGGCCCGAAGACCGACGCCAGCACCAGCGTGGGCAGGTTCTGCGAAACCGTGTTGATCAGCATCTGCGGGAAACGGAACAGCGGGAAATCGCTGTAGCGACGCGCCAGCTCGCCGCTGCTCATCGGCGGTTCGAGATCGACCACCGCGTCGGCCCTGTCGCGGGTGCGGCGAATGCCGATGGCCAGCATCACCGCCTGCAGCGCCGGCCCCAGCGCCGTGGTGATCACCAGCACCGCCGGTATCGCCATCAGGAAACCGCCCAGCGTCCGGATGCTGTTGTGCAGCAGGGAATGCGCGATGGCGATGCTGGCGGTGAGGCTGAAGCGCTGCTGGCGAATCAGCCACTGCTGAACGACTTCCAGCGCCGCGCCGAAGAACATCACCACCGGCAGCAGCATCAGGTACGGCGAGATTTCCTCGAGCCCCATCAGGTGCACGATCGGCGTACCGAACAACCCGAGCACCAGCGCCATCAGCGACGCCAGCACCACGGCGATCATCAGCGAGAGCTTGACCAGCCCGCGGGCATCGGCGTCGCGCTTGGGCAACACGATGGCGACCGGGTAGGTCAGCGCAGCGATCGGGATGATCATCAGCGTGAGGCTCATGAACGCGCCGAGGATGCCATAGGCTTCCGGGCCGTACAGGCGGGTGATCACCGGCATGAAGGCCATGGTCATGGCCTGCGCGCCGGCGGTTCCCGAAACCACCGTGATGATGTTGCGCAACAGCTTGCTGCGCATGCTCTGGCGCAGGAAGCCGCGCAGTTTGCCGCGCGGCTTTCCAGCGCCCCCGGTGGGGTCGACGCCGGTCATCAGCAGCTCGTTCTCAAGCGGCATTGATGGCCTTGCGCCCCATGCCGTAGTAGTCGAAGCCTTCGCGTTGCAGCTGGACCGGATCGTACTGGTTGCGTCCGTCGAGGATCAGCGGGCTCTTCAGCAGCTTCTTCAGGGCACGGAAATCCGGGTGGCGGAACGGCTTCCACTCGGTAACCAGCACCAGCGCGTCGGCATCGATGGCCGCTTCGTATTGGCCGTCGACGATTTCCAGATCGCCGTTGCTGAAATGCTCCGCCGGGAACTCCGCGCGGGCGGTCTCATGGGCGATCGGGTCGAACGCCTTCACCCTGGCGCCGGCGGCGATCAGGCTGTTGATCAGCACCACGCTGGGCGCTTCGCGCATGTCGTCGGTGCCCGGCTTGAACGACAGGCCCCAGACCGCGAAGGTGCGCCCGGCCAGGTCGCCGGAATAGTGGGTGACGATCTTGTTGAACAGCGACTGCTTCTGCAGGTCGTTGCGCGCTTCCACTGCCTGCAGCAGCTTGGGCTCGAAGTCGTTCTGGTGGGCGATGCTGATCAGCGCCTTGACGTCCTTCGGGAAGCACGAGCCGCCGTAGCCGCAGCCGGCGTAGATGAAGTGATAGCCGATGCGCTGGTCCGAGCCGATGCCCAGGCGCACGTTCTCCACGTCCACGTCCAGGCGCTCGCAGAGGCTGGCGACTTCGTTCATGAAGGAGATCTTCGTCGCCAGCATGGCGTTCGCGGCGTACTTGGTCATTTCCGCATCGCGGATGCCCATGTACATGATCCGCGGGTGGTTACGCACGAAGGGCGCGTAGAGCTCGCCCATGACGCGCTTGGCGTGCTCGCTGCTGCTGCCAATGATGATCCGGTCGGGGTGCATGAAGTCGTCCACCGCCGCACCTTCCTTGAGGAACTCGGGGTTGGACACCACTTCGAAATCGATCTCCACGCTGCGCTGCTGCAGCTGCTCGGCGACCGCCGCGCGAACCTTGTCGCCGGTGCCGACCGGCACGGTGGACTTGTTCACCACGATGGCCGGGCGCGCCAGGTTGGCACCGATCTGCTTGGCCACTTCCAGTACGTAACGCAGGTCAGCGGAACCATCCTCGCCAGGTGGGGTGCCGACGGCGATGAAGAACACGTCGGAACTTTTCATCGCCTCGACCAGCGAGGTGGTGAACAGCAGTCGACCGGATTCGAAGTTGCTGGTGACGACGTTCTCCAGGCCCGGCTCGTAGATCGGCAGGATGCCTTTCTTGAGGTTCTCGATCTTCTTCGGATCGACGTCGACACAGACGACGGTGTTACCCATTTCGGCGATGCAGGCGCCGGTGACGAGGCCTACATAGCCGGTTCCGATGACGGTGATGTTCATGGAGAGGTCCCTGATTTAGACAAGATGTAGTCGTGGCAGGCGCCGGCTGAGCGGCGCCGCGAAGCGACGAGGCGGCCTTTGGGACCGCCGCGGCTCAGTAGATGTTCCGCGAGAACAGCGTGAAGGGCGTCTTGATCAGGATCTTGATGTCCAGCCAGAGCGACCAGTGATTGATGTAAGCGAGGTCTTTCTCGACCCGCTGCTGCATTTTCTCGACGGTCTCGGTTTCGCCGCGATGGCCGGTAACCTGCGCCAGACCGGTGATGCCCGGCTTGATTCGGTGGCGCGCCATGTAGGCCATGATCTTGTCGCTGTAGTACTGGTTATGGGTGACCGCGTGGGGCCGCGGACCGACCAGCGCCATCTCGCCGCGCAGCACGTTGAACAGCTGCGGCAGTTCGTCGATGGAGGTGCGCCGCAGGAAGGCGCCGACACGGGTGACGCGAGGATCGTCACGCGAGGCCTGGCGCACCACCTTGTCGTCCTGGTGGACGAACATGGAGCGAAATTTCCACACCTTGATCACTTCGCCGTTCCAGCCGTGCCGCGGCTGCAGGAAGAACACCGGGCCGGGGGAGGACAGTTTCACCGCGATCGCCGCGGCGATCAGCACCGGGCTGAGCAGCACGATGGCCATCAGCGCCAGGCTGCGATCGAGCAGCTCCTTGCTGAACACGGCCGCCGGGTGCGAACTGAGCGGGCTTTCGTTGAGGTAGATCGCCGGCAGCTGCTCGATCTGCGAGATCGACTGGTTGAGCAGCATCATGCTGCCGAAGTCAGGCACCCAGACCACATCCACGCTCATGTCGAGCAGGTCGATGTAGAGGCTTTCGATCTGCGCGATCTTGTCCAGGTTCAGGGCAATGTAGACCCGACGCACGCCATTTCGATCGATGATGTTGCGCAGCTCGGAGAGACCGGAAAGCACCGGGAACTGACCTTCCTGATGCGGCTCGGCTTCGGCTTCCGGCGCGATCAGGCCGATCAGCGGAACGCGGTTAGAGACGCTCAGGCGCTCGGCCAGGGTCAGCGCCAGCGGGCAGGTGCCGATGATCACCGAGGTGCGTTCGTTGCGCAGTTTGCGCGAGTGCAGCGAGGCCAGGTAGCGCAACGGAATGAAGCTCAGCGACTGCACGGCCAGACCGAGCACGCCCCACAGCAGCACCAGCTCGCGGGAGAACATCTCGGTGCTGCCACTGACGAAGGCGATGAACATCAGCCCGCTGAGCAGGGTGAACCAGCCCGCCGCGAGACGGCCGAGGCCGGAACGGTAGCTGTCACGCTTGTGGTAGACGCGCCACAGCGTGTACGCCGGCACCGAGCCGAGGACCGTGAGGATCATCAGCACGCGGTACTCCGTCGGAATCTGGTCGTAACGCTGGTCGACCATGACATAGAGCACCAGGTTGGCCAGGGTAATGCCGCATAGCCATTGACCCCAGAAGGTAAGACCACGCCGGTTCACGGCTGGGTTGGTACGTTCAGCGATCATGATGATCCCTCTTTTTTACATATTTGCCGCTTTGCTCGGATGTCCTCGCTCAAGCTCCAGCAGAGCGGGACGTTCAGCCCTGCGCGTTGCGCAAGGCCATATAAATTCTGTGCTTCGGGGTAGCTGTAGCCGACGGTGCGCGCGGCGGCCTTGAGCGTCAGCACGCGCTGTTCGGTGGTCAGCGATGGCCAGCCTTCGAAGCCGATGCGGGCCAGGTCGCGGTCCATCTCGATGCGATTGGCGCCCAGGGCACTGGAGCGCGACAGTGCATCGGCGAACTCGTCATCGAATGCCTGCTGGCTGAGCTTGGTGCTGGTCAGGCGCAGCCAGGTCCACGGCCAGCCCGGACGAACCGCCAGCGACGCGCGGTAGGTCTCCAGTGCCGCCTGGCGCGAAGCCTGGGCCTCGGCCGCACCGTAGGGCGCGTCGGCGTTTTCCCAGCTGAGCACCCGGCCGAGCCGGTCGAGGTACTCGCCGTTGGGCGCCGGAAAGCGCTCGATGGCGTGCTCTGCTGCCTGGCGTCCCGCCGCCAGGGTTTCGGCGTCGGGCATGCCCTTGGCTTCCCAACTCTGCAGGAAGCGTTCGGCGCGATAGCTGTCGATGCCGGCCCGCATCATCGTCCAGGACAGACCGATCACCAGCGCGGCGAGCGGCAGCATGCCGATGCAGATGGCACGGTACAGCGGTGTATGTTGGGTCGGCTCGGAGCGGCGCGACCTACGCTTTGCGGCGCGACCATGCGCCAGAACAGGAGACTCGGTCATGGGCGTTGTCTCTGTGGGGGTCCATGTGATTGATCAAGCGGTGGAAAGTTCGGCTTTCAGGTCGGCGGTCTGCGCAGCGAAATGGCCCTGCGCGATCCTCCAGGGCGTATCCAGCACCAGCGCCTCGGCCTTGCGGTCACCGACTATGCGCGCCGCGTGATCGCGTCCGCAGGCCAGTTCCGGTGGTCGGTGCTGCAGGTTGTGGGCGTCGCTGGCGATGATCGTCGCCAGGTTTTCCTCAAGGATCGCGTGGGCCAGCCGCCGCGCCGGTTCGCCGAATTTCCCGGCAACCGATCCGGCGGTCAGCTGCAGCAGGCAACCCTGCAGCAGGAACGGCTTGAGCTTCGACGGCATATGCATCAGTGCCTTGTTGCGCTCCGGGTGGGCGATCAGCGGAACGATGCCCTTGCCGATCAGCCACTCGGTCATGCGCTCGGCGCCGAACGGAATCTCCGCATGCGGGAATTCCAGCAGCAGGACCCGTTTGCCCTGCCATTCGCCGAGGAACGGGATGCTGCCATCGCAGACGCCCTTCATCATTTCGCTGCCGAAACGGACTTCGGCGGCGGCGCTCACCCGCAAGTCGATGCCGGCGCCTTTCAGCGCGTCGGCGAAGGCCTTGCAGACCTGCCGGATGTTGCCGGCGTCGTTGTCGTAACGACCGGGATGCATGTGCGGCGTGCAGACCATGTGCGTGATGCCATTTCCCACCGCCACGCGGGCGAGGGTCAGGGCGGTCGGCATGTCTGGCGCGCCGTCGTCGATACCGGGGAGCAGATGACTGTGCAGGTCGATCATGATGAGTGCGCTACGTGATGAATCGCCCGAGGTTGCTTACGCTTTCTCTTCGCCGTTGCTGTAACCGTAGTGGTCGTAGTAACCGCTGTAGCTGCCGTGCTTCGCGGCCTTCTGTACGTCCACCTGGTTGAGCACAACGCCGGTGAGCGGCGCGCCGCTCTGCAGCAGTTGGCCGATGCCTTTCTGCGCCAGCGGGATGGCCGTGCTTTCCGACTTGATCACATAGATCACCGCGTTGGCGAAGGTCGACAGCAGGGTGGCGTCGCTGACCGCCTGGCTCGGCGGCGAATCGACGATGATGCGGTCATAGCGTTCCTTGGTGACTTCCAGGAACTTCGCGAAGCGCGGCGAGGCCAGCAGTTCGAGCGGGTTCGGCGGCACCACACCGGCCGGCAGCATGTCGACATTGCCGACGGTCTGGATGCAGTCCTCGGCCTTCGCGGTGCCGGCGATGAGGTTGGCCAGGCCAGGCGCGCCGACCGGGAAGTCGAAGCTCTTGGCCAGAGTCGGCCGACGCAGGTCGGCGTCGATCAGCAGCACGCGCTCCAGCTGGCCCATGGCGAACGCCAGGTTGGCGGCCACAGCGCTCTTGCCCTCGCCGGGAACGGACGAGGTGATCACCACGACCTTGTGCGGCTGGCTCATGTCGCTGAGCATCACGCTGGTACGAATCGTCCGGATCGCCTCGCAGAAGCGCTTGTCCTGGCTCTGTTCGAACTGGTGGGCAATCTGCACGCGGCTCTTCTTCGGGATCAGCGGAACGATGCCGAGTACCGGCAGGTTCAGCTTGGTCTCGACGTCTTCCGGCGACTTGAAGGTGTTGTTGATCACGTCCAGCAGCAGGGCCAGGCCGATACCGACCACCAGCGACATGAAGGCCGCGATGACGATGATCAGGCGCTTGTTCGGCGCGCTGGGCTCGATCGGCGCGATGGCGGTGTCGACGATGCGCGCGTTCGACGAGTTCATGTCCGAGGTCGCTGCGGTTTCCTGCATGCGGGTCATGAAGGTGTCGTACAGGGTGCGGTTGCTGTCGACGTCACGCTGCAACTCGCGCAGCTTGAATTCCTTGCGCGAAATGTCCTGGATCTGCGCCTTGTTCTTGTTGAACGACGAGTCCAGTGAGTTCTCGTTGGCCACGGCCAGCTGGTAGTTTCGCTCGATACCGGCGACGACCTGGTCGACCTGGGTCTGCAGGCTGGCTTTAGCCGCGCTGAGGTCGGAACGGGCGGCGATCATCGACGGGTGGTTTTCCCCGTAACGGCGCGACAGTTCCTCGACCTTGGCGCGCGCACGTGCCTCTTCCGCCTTGAACTGCTGGATCAGCGGGTTGCTGAGTACCGCAGGGACGCTGGTCAGGCGATCGAGCCCCGCCTTGCGCATGGTTTCGACCTGGCGGTACTGGCTCTCGGCTTCGGCGCGCGCCCGGCGTGCGTCGATCATGCGGTCGCCCGTGACCGACAGGGTGTTGGCGCTGATGGTGGACACGCCACCGACATCCACTAGGCCTTCCGCTTCGCGATAGGCCTGCAGCTTGTCCTCGGCGCTCTGCAGGGTGGCGCGCAGCTCGGTCAACCGGGTGTTCATCCAGTTGGTCGAAGCCAGCGACATTTCCATCTGCGATTCGAGCTGCTTCTCGATGTAGCTCTGCGCCAGGGCGTTGGCGACCATCGCGGCGGTCAGCCTATCGGGCATTTCCACCGCGACGTTGACCAACTGGCTCTTGCCCTCGGCCCAGACCTCGGTGCGCTGCATCAGGTTCTGGGTCACGGCGTCGAAGATTTCCGCATCGGTCATCGGCTTGTCTTCGTTATCCCCACTGGGGACGGCACCGGGAATCAGGCTGTCGATGCTGAAGCGCTTGATCAGACCGGCGATGTTGATCAGCGGCTGCGGCTGCTGGCGCGGATCGAAATCCGGGTGCTCGGTGAGGCGCAGGTCGCGAACGACCTTCTCCGCCACGCCGCGGCTCTGGATCAGGCTCAACTGAGTCTGCAGGAATTCGCTGATGCCGGAACTCTGGTCGGTGATCGGCTGGAAGGTCAACGGCTGGTTGCCCTTGGGCTCGATCATCACCGTGGCCGAGGCCTTGTAGAGCGGCTTGATGCTCATCATCAACAGCGAGGTCAGCAGCGTGACCACCAGCACCAGGGTGAGGATGCCCCACTTGCGCGACCAGATGGCGCGCCAGATCCGCCGCAGGTCGATGAAGTCGTTGTCATCCTCCATGGAGGCATGTGGCAACGCTCGGTCCTTCTGGCTAATGCTTTCCAAGATCATCAGAAGAATCCCTGCTCAATATTGATGGTATCGCCCGGGTTCACCAGGGTGTCCAGCGTCGCTTTTTCAGGTTTGCGGGTGCTGTCGGCACCGCGAATGATGGTCATGCGTTTGGTCGATGCGCGCTCGCTGAGGCCGCCGGCCAGGGCGATCGCACGGTCGAGGGTCAGGCCCGGCTGGTAGGGATATCCGCCAGGCAGTTTCACTTCGCCGCTGATGTAGAACTCGCGGTAGTTGATCACGCTGACGGAAACGCGCGGGTCGACCAGGTAGCCGTCCTTGAGTTTCTGCGTCAGCAGCTTCTCGATCTCGCCGGTGGTCTTGCCTTTGGCCTGGACCTCGCCGACGAAGGGATAGGAGAAGGTGCCTGCGTCGTTCAGACGGATTTCGGCGAAGCTCAGATCAGGCTCGCCGAACACGTTCACCTTGATCACGTCGCCGGAGCTGAGGCGATAACCCGCGTCGGCGGCGCTGGCGATGGCGCCATAGCCGAACATCAGGATCAGACTGAAGAATTTGAGTACATTGCGAATGGACATGCGCGCGATTTCCTTGGCGAACTGACTGTTTCCGGCGTTGAGTGCCACCCGGGCTTCAGAGGCTGACATCGAAACTCACCATGTAAATGTTGCGGACGTAACCCTCGGTATCGAGGCTGGAATCGTTTTTCAGGTGACGGTAGCCGAGCCCGATGTCCAACCAGCGCAGCATGGCGTAGGTCACGCCGATGCCGTAGGAGCTGCGCTTGTCGGTACGGTCGACCGCCTCGTACTTGCGATCGGAATAGCGGTAGTTGAGGTCGGTGGCGATGCGCGAGGTCCACTCGTGCTTCCAGCCCAGCGTGGTGGTGGTGTCGTGAACGGTGGTGGCGCCATCGTCGCCTTCATCGAACGCGCGACGGGCGTCCAGGCTGAAGGTTGAATAGGTGCGAGGCTTGTAGGCGACACCCACTTCCCACATCGGGCTGGTGTAGTCCTTGACGTCGCTGGAATCGAAATTCTTGCGCTCGGCACCGAAGCGGATCGCGCCGGAAGTCTTCTTGGTGGCTTCCCAGGTCGCGCCGACCAAGGCTGCCGTGTCAGTGCTGTCGCGCTCGCTGTTCTGCTGCAGGTAGTCGAAGGTCGCATGGCGCAGCTCGCCGAGTACGCGGGTGCGTGCACCGAGGCGGTGGTACCAGGTGCCGACCAGGGCGGTGGAGTCGTATTCCTGGTCCTCGTTGAGATTGCCGCTGTTCTGGTAGCGACGCTCCAGGTAATTCGCCCCGAAGTCCAGCTGGTTGCGCGCGGTCTGCGCGCCATAGGTGTAACCGACACCTACGTTCTTCAGCGTGTACTTGTCGTTTTCATCGATCTCGGCGGTGTCCGAGGTCTCTTCGACCTTGTGATAGCCGACGTCCCAGCGCAGGCGATTGCGTGCGGTGAATTCCAGAACGCTCTTGAGCGTCAGGTGGTGATCGGTATGGCTGACCTGGGAATCCGAGTGGTAGTTCTTGTCGTCCAGCTCGTATTTGAGCTGGTAGCCGCTTTTGCCGGTTTCCGCGCTCAGAAGGAAGGTCGGATTGATGTTGGTAATCCAGGAGGATTCCTCATCGGTCTTGCGTCCGCGAATGTTGTCGTCGTAGCTCTCGCTGACGAACAGGGTCGGCGTGAAGTCGAAGCCCGCCACATCGATGCTCTGAGGCTCGGTGGCAGCGGCGTTGAACGACATGGAACCGGCGAACGTGGCAGCCATTACCTTGGGTATTTTCATAGTTGCTCGAATCCGTTCTCACGAAGGAATAAGGACGATTGGAATACAGATGGACCGCGGTCCCGGGTCTTGGCCCGGGTACCGCGGCCATCACTCAACTTGCGCTAGCTACCGGGCCACCCGGGGCGCAGCCACCGGGTGTAGTGCCAGGATGGCCGTGCCAGTTGCCGTGCGAGGGCAACGAGGGCGCATTTTTCAACTTGTCGTAAGCAGCCGCGAGGGTCAGACGCGCGAGCGCGTTGAGGTCCGCGAGGCTTTTCAGCGCAAGATGACTATCGACGGGGCTTGCCCACGGGCTGCTGTAGCTCTTGCTGACGATCAACTTGGAACCGAGATCGATCCGGCCAAGATTGATGCCACCGAAGTTGGTGGCAGAAGCATTGAACGACAGCGACGCGACGGAGGCGAAAGCCACGACCTTTAGCGTTTTCATCATGATTGGAGATTCCATTCACACGTTTTTATAAGAAGCACGCTGGCAAAACTGACCGGCTCCGTGCACCGAGCTCGGTCCCCGCGCCTCGACCGACTCTCAGCTTGCACTTGCTGCCGGGCCGGAGCTTCCCCCGACCCTTCCGCCTCCACCCGAACCAGGCGATGGAACCGAATTCGACGTATCCCGGCCGGTTGAGTTCCCCGGCGTAAACAAATTGCCACTATCCGCCGCCGGCCCCCCAGCGGCCGTGGGCAATTGCTCGGTGACATAGGCGACGATCAGCTCCGCATCCTCGGGCGAAGCATCGACTGCCGCGGCGATGATCGCGTCCACGTTGGCCGGGCAGGCCTCGATCAGAGCGGCGATCGCCTGCAGCTGAACCTGGTTACCTACGCGAGTCATCTGCCCGATCTGCTGCGCGCTGAGCGCGGTGCAATCGATATCGACCGCCGTAGCGCGCTCATCCGCGGCGAAGGCGCTCGCTGCGGCAACACTCAAAGCCATAACCCATACGGTCACTGCATGGCGCATAGAAGAACGTCCTTATCGTTGATACTGGCACTTGGCCCATCGCCAAACGACCGGGAAAGACAGGGCCGACCAAGCGCATGGCAATAAAAAAATTTTGTTACATGGTTTCTTGGAATTAGAGGTGCCGCGAGATTGCCCTTCACTGGAACGTCCCCTGGTGGAAACGCAGCATTACAGTGCAGGGCCGCCCTTGGGGGGCGAAGAAGACAACAGCTGGAGCCAGGTGGCCGACGGGACCGTCAGGCACGCTACCGCCCCAAGGTTCGTCGTTTCCTTGAGAACGAGGCGGCGGCTCTAGCACTTTCTGGGTGGGACAAGTCGACAGCCCTTATCCCTGATCAATGCCTCGATTCTACAGGAGATCGATGACAGTGACGTTAATCAGGCAATATGTATGCCCATAGTCAAAATATCGTCACACCGACAGGTGCGAAAGCTTCATTCTTACCTGCTGCTCGCGATGCAGGATGTTGAGCAGAAGAACCACCCGCTCATCCCCATCCATCGCCAGGAAAATCGCGTCCATATCCGCCAGCGGACCGGCCTTGATATGAACCTTGTCCCCAGGACTGAACACCACCTGCCCCTCATCCGCCGCACAGCGTGCCCTGAGTTGCTCGACGATCGCGTCATCGACCTGGCACGGATGCCCGCAAAACCCGATCACCCGGCTCACCCCACGCGTGGAGCGCAGCGCCGTCCAGTTGCCGTCGGCGGCGATCCGCGCGAACAGGTAACCTGGAAACAGCGGCTGCTCGGTACGGCAGAGCTTGTTCGCCTTGATGCTTTCCCCCGATAGGGTAGGCCCGAAGCACTCGAAGCCCTGACGACTCAGATGCTCGAGCGCCCGTCCGTCCTGCCGTGGCTTGCACTGAATCAGGTACCAGGCGATATCCGGCATCGCAACGCACTTATCCATAAGCTTCATCCAGTAAGGTCAGCTCTCGAAGCTCTATCGGATCGCCAGGCGCTCCGCTTCCGCGCAGGAAGACAGGGGCAAAAGCAGGTTCAAGTCCTGCCACCACTTGACCCCGATTTCTTCGAGAAAGTTCGCAGTGTTCGATATATCAAACAGAAAATTGATCGCCGGTTGAATCCTGTCGCATTTATGCCTTCGCCTCCTCAACGCCGTTGCTCTTTTCAACGATTGTCCCTAGCATTCGTTTGAGATTTCAAACGCGCCACCTTATTCTCTGGCGCCATCGCCGAACGCTGTCTGTTCCTTGAATTCGAAAGGTGAGGAAGCTCATCGTGTTCGCGCGCCGCGCGCACGAATCGCCGCCCCCGAACGGAGCGTTACCACCCATGCCGGATCAGCGCTTCCGATCCGGCCCGCAGGAGACCGCCATGCAACTCAAAGACTCCACGCTGTTCCGTCAGCAAGCCTACATCGACGGAGCCTGGCTGGACGCGGACAACGGCCAGACCATCTCGGTGAACAACCCGGCCACCAACGAAGTCATCGGCAGCGTACCCAAGATGGGCAAGGCGGAGACCCGTCGCGCCATCGAGGCCGCTGAACGCGCGCTGCCGGCCTGGCGTGCGCTGACCGCCAAGGAGCGTTCGATCAAGCTGCGCCGCTGGTTCGAGCTGATGATGGAAAACCAGGACGACCTGGGCCGTCTGATGACGCTGGAACAAGGCAAGCCGCTGGCCGAAGCCAAGGGCGAGATCGCCTATGCCGCCTCGTTCATCGAGTGGTTCGCCGAAGAAGCCAAGCGCATCTATGGCGACACCATTCCCGGCCACCAGCCGGACAAGCGCATCATCGTCATCAAGCAGCCGATCGGCGTCACCGCTGCGATCACGCCGTGGAACTTCCCCACCGCGATGATCACCCGCAAGGCTGGCCCGGCCCTCGCCGCCGGTTGCACCATGGTGATCAAGCCCGCCTCGCAGACGCCCTACTCCGCCCTCGCGCTGATGGAGCTGGCGGAGCGCGCTGGCATACCGAAAGGCGTGCTCAGCGTGGTCACCGGCAGCGCCGGCGACATCGGCGGCGAGCTGACCAGCAACCCGGTGGTGCGCAAGCTGTCGTTCACCGGCTCCACCGAAATCGGTCGCCAGCTGATGGCGGAATGCGCCAAGGACATCAAGAAGGTCTCCCTGGAGCTGGGCGGCAACGCGCCCTTCATCGTCTTCGATGATGCGGATCTGGACGCCGCCGTCGAGGGCGCGCTGATTTCCAAGTACCGCAACAACGGCCAGACCTGCGTCTGCGCCAACCGCCTGTACATCCAGGACGGCGTCTACGATGCCTTCGTCGAGAAACTGAAAGTCGCGGTGGCCAAGCTCAAGGTCGGCAACGGCATGGACGACGGCGTGACCACCGGCCCGCTGATCGACGACAAGGCCGTGGCCAAGGTCAAGGAACACATCGAGGACGCGTTGAGCAAGGGCGCCCAGGTGGTCAGCGGCGGCAAGGCGCACAGCCTCGGCGGCAGCTTCTTCGAGCCGACCATCCTGGTCAACGTGCCGAAGGATGCAAAGGTTTCCAAGGAAGAGACCTTCGGCCCGCTGGCGCCGCTGTTCCGCTTCAAGGACGAAGCCGAAGTGATCGCCATGGCCAACGACACCGAGTTCGGCCTGGCGTCCTACTTCTACGCCCGCGACCTGTCCCGCGTGTTCCGCGTGGCCGAGGCGCTGGAGTACGGCATGGTCGGCATCAACACCGGGCTGATCTCCACCGAAGTCGCGCCGTTCGGCGGCGTGAAAGCTTCCGGCCTGGGCCGCGAAGGCTCCAAGTACGGCATCGAAGACTACCTGGAACTGAAATACCTCTGCCTCGGCGGCGTATAAGCCGCGAGGTGACGCGCCCGGCGGGTGTCGGGTGCGCCGCGAATACCCCAAGGCGCCCGGAAGCGCTGTGGCAGTCGATCATCGTATGCTGCCGCCAGCGACTCCGGGCGCGTTTCATCCTTGACCCGGTCCGCACGATGAGCGGCCAAGAGGAGATCATGAGCAAGACCAACGAATCACTGATGCAGCGCCGCCATTCCGCCGTTCCACGCGGTGTCGGCCAGATCCACCCGATCTTCGCCGAGAAGGCCGAGAACGCCACGGTCACCGACGTCGAAGGCCGCGAGTTCATCGACTTCGCCGGCGGCATCGCCGTGCTCAACACCGGCCACCTGCATCCCAAGGTCGTCGCCGCGGTGCAGGAGCAGCTCACCAAGCTGTCCCACACCTGCTTCCAGGTGCTGGCCTATGAGCCGTACGTCGAGCTCTGCGAGGAGATCAATAAGCGCGTGCCGGGCGACTTCGCGAAGAAGACCCTGCTGGTCACCAGCGGCTCGGAAGCGGTGGAAAACGCCGTCAAGATCGCCCGGGCCGCCACCGGCCGCGCCGGTGTGATCGCCTTCACCGGGGCCTACCACGGCCGCACCATGATGACCCTCGGCCTGACCGGCAAAGTGGTGCCCTACTCGGCCGGCATGGGCCTGATGCCCGGCGGCATCTTCCGCGCCCTGGCGCCCTGCCCGCTGCACGGCGTGAGCGAGGACGACTCGATCGCCAGCATCGAGCGCATCTTCAAGAACGACGCCCAGCCGCAGGACATCGCCGCGATCATCATCGAGCCGGTGCAGGGCGAGGGTGGCTTCTACGTCAACTCGCCGGCGTTCATGAAGCGCCTGCGCGCGCTCTGCGACCAACACGGCATCCTGCTGATCGCCGACGAAGTGCAGACCGGCGCCGGGCGTACCGGCACCTTCTTCGCCACCGAGCAACTGGGCGTGGTGCCGGACCTGACCACCTTCGCCAAATCGGTCGGCGGCGGCTTCCCCATCTCCGGCGTCTGCGGCAAGGCCGAGATCATGGACGTGATCGCCCCCGGCGGCCTCGGCGGCACCTATGCCGGCAGCCCGATCGCCTGCGCCGCGGCGCTCGCCGTGCTCAAGGTGTTCGACGAAGAGAAGCTGCTGGATCGCTCCAACGCCGTCGGCGAACGCGTCAAGGCCGCGCTGCGCGAGGTCCAGGCCAAGCACAAGGTGATCGGTGACGTTCGCGGTCTCGGTTCGATGGTCGCCATCGAGCTGTTCGAGGGCGGCGACGTGCACAAGCCGGCCGCCGAACTGGTCGGCAAGATCGTCGCCCGCGCACGCGATAAAGGCCTGATCCTGCTGTCCTGCGGCACCTACTACAACGTCATCCGCTTCCTCATGCCGGTCACCATTCCCGATGCCCAGCTGGACCGTGGCCTGGAGATCGTCGCCGAGTGTTTCGACGAACTCGCCTGAGTCTGAGTCGCGCTGTAGAAAAGACCCGCTTCGGCGGGTCTTTTTTTGCCGTAAAATCCCCGCGCTCGGTGCCGCGATAGGCACCTCTCGCCACAAGCACACGTCCGCAAGAAAGCCTCCGGTAGCGGCAGACGCCGCCAGATCGACCGATCGCGTCGGCGCACCGGAACCGTTCGACCACAGGAATACCGATGTCCGACAAGCGCTCACCGCCGACCGTCCTGATCGCCGAAGACGATCGCTGGACCGCCGATCTGCTCGTGCAACTGGTCCGCAGCGCGCGCTGCGACGCGAATATCCAGCGCTTCGAGGACGGCCAGCAGGTGCTTGAGCTATGCCAGCGCCGGCCGCCGAGCCTGGTGATCGCCAGTTCGCAATTGCGCGGGCTGGATGGCCTGGAACTGCTGCGTCAGCTACGGCGCGACCGATCCAGGCCGCTGCTGCCGTTCTTCCTCATCGGCGCGAACGCCGACACCGCCAGCGTGCGCGCGGCGCTGCCGCTGCACCCCACGGCCTACCTGACCAAACCCTTCGAGGCCGAGAAGCTGCTGCGACGGCTGCAGCAGGTGCTGGTCGCGCCGGGCGAAGAGGTCGTCTACACGCCTCCCGCCGCGCCACCGGGCATGACCCTGGACGCCTTTCTCGCCGACCAGCGCGAAAACGCCGAGGGCGCGCCACTGCTCGACGGCGTGCGTGAGGCGCTGCAGCGCCTGAACAGTCGCGACTGTGCCCTGGGCGAACTGGAAGCGCTGTTCGGCAAGGACCCGCACCTCACCGCCCAGCTCATCGCCGTCGCCAATTCGGCCCAGCGTGCCCGGGGCGGCAACTGCCAGACCCTCGGCCAGGCGCTGCCCAGGGTCGGCGTGGTGCATGCGCTGAACCTCGCCCTCGGCGTCGCCCTGCAACGCAGCGCCAACCTGGCGGACGAGACGCTCGCCGGGCTGGCCCGGCATTTCTGGGAGTATTCGCAGCGCACGGCCGACTACGCGCACTGGCTGGCCGAGCGACTCAAGGTCGACGCCGAGCTGTGCTACACCGCCGGCCTGCTGCATCGCCTGGGTGATCTCGCCGTGCTGCGCTCGCTGCAGGACTGGCGCAACGCCGCGGGTGCGCTGGACGAGCTAAGCATCGACAGCAGCCTGCAGCGCCACAGTGCCGGCTTCGGGGGCGCCATGCGCACCCGCTGGCGACTGCCGCTGGACCTGCGCCAGCTGATCGGCGCTGCCTACCAGCTCGGCAGCGGGGTTTACTCGCGCGAGGCGCTGATCATGAACCTGGCCGCCCAGCTCGCCGCGCAGACGCCGGAAGACCCGCCGCAGGCGCTGGCCGAGACCAAGGCCGCGCGCATGCTCGGCCTGGACAAGGCCACCCTCGCCCGCCTGCCGGTGGCGCAGGCATCCTGAGCCAACACGCGGCTCAGGCCAGCGCCTCGCGAACGAAGTCGAGGCGATCCTGGCCGAAGAACATCGCGTCGCCGACGAACATCGTCGGCGCGCCGTAGACGCCACGCCGCACCGCCGCCTCGGTGTTCGCCTTCAGCGCATCCTTCACCTCCTGATCGCCGACCAGCGCCAGCATCGCCTGCGGATTGAAGCCGGCCTCCACCAAGGTCTTGCCCAGCACCACCGGATCGCCGAGCTCGCGCGCGTCCACCCACAGCGCGCGGAAGATTGCCTGCAGGTAGGCCTCGAAACGCTCCGGCTCACGGAGCTGCACGCCGACGACGCTGCGCATCAGGGTCAGCGTGTTGATCGGGAAGCCGGCAGGAAAAGCCAGCGGCACGCCGTAACGGTCGGCGAAGCGCTGCAGGTCGATATAGGAATGCCGGGCCTTGGCCGGCACGGTGGCCGGCGAGGCGTTGCCGGTGGCCTGGAACACACCGCCCAGCAACATCGGCACATAGACCAGCGTTGCACCGGCCTGCGCGCAAAGCTTCGGCAACTGCGTGTACGCCAGGTAGCTCGCGGGGCTGCCGACGTCGAACAGGAATTCCACGGTTTTACTCATCGATTCGCTCTCTTGTTGTTGGTTTTTTTCCGCGGCATCGCTTACCAGCGCTCGCTCCACGGTCGCAGGTCGAGCTCGAAGGTCCAGGCATCGCGCGGCTGGCGGTGCAGGAACCAGTAGTTTTCGGCGATGTGCTCGGGGTCGAGAATGCCATCCTGGTCTTTCGTCGCATACTTCTCCGGGAAGTTCTCGCGGATGAAGTCGGTGTCGATGGCGCCGTCCACCACCACGTGGGCGACATGCAGGTTCCGCGGCCCAAGCTCACGCGCCATGCTCTGCGCCAACGCGCGGATGCCGTGCTTGGCCCCGGCGAAGGCGGCGAATCCGGAGGCCCCGCGCAGCCCGGCGGTGGCACCGGTGAAGAGGATGGTCCCGCGCTCGCGGCCGACCATCCGCAGCGCAGCTTCGCGGGCGCAGAGGAAGCCGGAGAAGCAGGCCATTTCCCAGATCTTGAAGTACTTGCGCGCGGTTTCCTCGAGGATGCTGCACGGCACGTTGGCGCCGATGTTGAACACCAGCACCTCGACCGGGCCGATGTCCCGCTCGATCTCCTCGAACAGCGCCTGTACCGCCTCCTCGCGCCGGGCGTCCGAGGCGAAACCGTGCGCCTCGCCGCCCTCGGCGCGGATCGAATCCACCAGCGGCTGCAGCTTGTCCGCACTGCGCCGGGTGACGCAGGCGACGTATCCCTCGCGGGCGAAGCGCCGGGCGATGGCGCCGCCGGTGGCATCGCCGGCACCGATGATCAGGGCAACCTTCTTGTTGTTATGCATGGATGGCCTCTTTACTGAATGATCGTTTACTAAACGGACGTTATGCTACGATCCGCCGCATCGTCAAGTTGCCTGCGACACAGGAGGCCCCGTGCGCTACGCCGCCGATCACAAGGATCAGACCCGCGAGAAACTGCTCGAAAGCAGCGGCGCCATCGCCAAGCATGGCGGCTTCTCGGCCTCCGGCGTGGCCGGGCTGATGAAGGCCATCGGCCTCACCGGCGGCGCCTTCTACAGCCACTTTTCCTCCAAGGACGAGCTGTTCGCCGCCATCGTCCGCCGCGAACTGAGCCATAGTCTGAAACTGCTTGGAGGCACCCAGGCCGGGGGGGCCGACGTCAACCGCGCCAAATTGCGCCGCTGCCTGGCGCGCTATCTGAGCATGGCCCATGTCCGGCGGCCCGACAGCGGCTGCGCGATCCCCAGCCTCGGCGCGGAAATCGCCCGCGCCGAACCCGCCGTACGCGAAGAAGCCGAGCGCTGGCTGCTCCAGCTACAGGAGGCCTGGAGCGAGGTGCTCGGCGACCCACAACTGGCCTGGGCACTGATCGCCCAGTGCGTCGGTGCCCTGGTGCTGGCGCGCATGATGGCGAGCACGCAGTGCCAGGAAGACGTGCTGGCCGCGAGCCGCGGGCTCGTGGAGAAGACGCTGGGCTGAGGCGGACACCTGTACCTTTCATGTCCTCCCGCGGTCGGTGTGGGATTCGCGGGTGGATGTGGAAGGCGACATCCACCCTACGCCGGGCGGAAATCCGCGCCGATCTGCAACGCCTCCAGCCGGGCGCGCAGCAATTCGGGAAAGCGCTTGAACCAGACCTGGTTCAGCGGTGAGGGATGCGGCAACGGGTGCAGACGCAGGCGCCGCGCGACACCCGCTTCGGACAGCTCGACCTCGATATGCGCCGTGAAGCGGTCTTCGCGCTGCCAGAACGCTTCCAGCGCCTGGCGCACCTCGCGCGGCTGGTCGATGGCGAACCAGAGGAATGCCTCGCGGCCGAGGGTCACCAAGTCGCGCCCCTGCCAGCCCTTGAGCAACAACTCGCGCATCAACGGATGGAAGCGCTTCTTCACCGCCATCGACCAGGCCTTGTTGCCCAGCGGCTTGTACGGCACGGTGTTGATCCAGAAGAACGGCCGGCCCACCCCGCGCAGCGCCTCGAAGTCGCTCGTCGACTCGCCGTGCAGCTGCCGGTAGAGCACCTTGCGCACGATCTGCCCGCCGCTGCCGATGAAGGGCTCGCCGTGGCGCACCTCCTCGCGGCCAGGATCGCGGCCGAAGAATGCCAGAGGCGCGTGCGGGTCGCCGAGGCCGATGATCGGCTCCAGCGGGTTCTTGCCGAAGTGCGAATAGACGGCAAGGTCGATACCGTCGGTCTGCTTCGCCCGCTCACGAAACGCACGGTGCAGCGCGGCGCTGATCGCCACCCTAGAGGTCCGCGTCCTCGACCGGGCGCACCCGGGTGGCGTCCAGCGCATAGGCGGCGTCGGCCATGTCGTTGCTGACCTTCTCCACCTTCAGCGGCCCCTCGACCCACAGCGGCGCGTAGATGTCGGACAGCAAGATGCCCTTGGGATAGCGCACCAGCACGATCTGGTTCGGCGGTGGTGGCGGTACGTGGATGCAGGCGCCGGGATACGGCACGAGGAAGAACAGCGTGCTGCGCCCCTTGGCGTCCGACTCCAACGGAACCGGATAACCGCCCAGGCGCAGCGCCTTGCCGTCGAGCTTGGCCACCGTCTTCGCCGAATACATCACCGCCGGCAATCCCTTCTCCTGCTTGATCCCGCCCTTGGCGCTGAAGCCCTTGCCTTCGGGGGTGTCATGGCTGATCTCGGGCATCTGCTCGAGCGCCTTGCGGTCCGTCGGCGGCATCAGTTCCAGCCAGTCGGTTTCGGGCAGCTCGGCATGAACCAGGGAAGACAGCAGGCACAGCAGCAACAGAGAGAGTCGGCGCATGGATTCGGTCGAAGAGAAGGGTGGGCCGCAAGCGGCCCGATCGGTCAGCGTTTGCGGCTGACCAGGCCGTAGATCACCAGCAGGATGATCGCACCGACGACCGCGCCGATAAAGCCCGCCGCTTCGCCGGCCTGGTAGATGCCCACGGCCTGGCCGCCGTATGTGGCCAGCAGCGCACCGCCGATGCCCAGCAGGATGGTCATGATCCATCCCATGCTGTCATCGCCAGGCTTGAGGAAGCGTGCGATCAGGCCGACGATCAGGCCGATGAAGATGGTTCCGATGATGCCCATGCGAATCTCCTGAATATGAAAGAGACGCGGCAAAGCGCCGCGTTGTGCATGGGACCGGAGAGGACAAACGCAAGTTCGCGAAAAACTGCGCAAGGCCCGCGGGAGAGCCGCGCGGCGCCTTCCCAGGCGCCGGGCGCGCGGGTTAGGCCCTGGCGATCAGCGCTTCGACGGCGGCGATGCGCTGTTTCAGCGTCGCGGCATCGGCGCTGCGCAGGGTGGCGTGGCCGACCTTGCGTCCGGCCTTGAAGGCCTTGCCGTAGTGGTGCAGGTGGCAGTCGGCGAGCGCCACAACCTGCTCGGTGGGCGGCACTTCGCCGATGAAGTTAAGCATCGCGCTCGCGCCGAGGGCGGCGGTGGAGCCCAGCGGCAGGCCGGCGACCGCGCGCAGGTGGTTCTCGAACTGGCTGCACTCGGCACCTTCGATGGTCCAGTGCCCGGAGTTGTGCACGCGCGGGGCGATCTCGTTGGCCTTCAGCCCGCCGTCCACTTCGAAGAACTCGAAGGCCAGCACGCCGACGTAGTCGAGTTTGTTCAGCACGCGGCCGACGTAATCCTCGGCGAGCGCCTGCAGCGGATGCGCGGTGCTGGCCACCGAGAGGCGCAGGATGCCGCTGTCGTGGGTGTTGTGCACCAACGGGTAGAACCGCGTTTCACCGTCACGGGCGCGCACCGCGATCAGCGAGACTTCCCCGGTGAAGGGCACGAAACCCTCGAGGATGCAGGGCACGCCGCCCAGCTCGGCGAAGGCGCCGGCCACGTCCGCCGGGGTGCGCAGGACCTTCTGGCCCTTGCCGTCGTAGCCCAGGGTACGGGTCTTCATCACCGCCGGCAGGCCGATGGCGGCCACCGCGGCGTCGAGATCGGCCTGCGAATGGAGGTCGGCGAATTCCGGCGTGGGGATGCCCAGCTCCTTGAACATCGACTTCTCGAACCAGCGATCACGGGCGATGCGCAGGGATTCGGCGTTCGGGTAGACGGGCACGAACTGCGAGAGGAAGGCCACGGTTTCCGCCGGCACGCTCTCGAACTCGAAGGTCACCAGGTCCACTTCGTCGGCCAGCTGGCGCAGGTGGCCCTGATCGCCGTAATCGGCGCGGATGTGCTCGCCGAGGGCGGCGGCGCAGGCATCCGGCGCGGGGTCGAGGAAAGCGAAGTCCATCCCCAGCGGAGTTCCCGCCAGGGCCAGCATGCGGCCCAGTTGGCCGCCACCGATCACGCCGATCTTCATCACTGATCCCTCGGGTCCGGGTTGTCCAGTACGGTCTGGGTCTGCTCGTCGCGGAACTGCTTGAGCGCGACGTGGAACTGCGGGTGCGTGTGGCCGAGGATGCTCGCCGCCAGCAGCGCCGCGTTCACCGCGCCGGCCTTGCCGATGGCGAGGGTGGCGACCGGAATGCCGGCGGGCATCTGCACGATGGACAGCAGCGAGTCGACGCCCGACAGCATCGACGACTGCACCGGCACACCCAGCACCGGCAGATGGGTCTTGGCCGCGCACATGCCCGGCAGGTGCGCGGCGCCGCCGGCGCCGGCGATGATCACCTGGATACCGCGCTCCTCGGCCTGCTCGGCGTACTGGAACAGCAGGTCCGGCGTGCGGTGCGCGGAGACCACCTTCACCTCGAACGGGATGCCGAGTTTTTCCAGCATCTCGGCGGTGTGACTGAGGGTGGACCAGTCGGACTTGGAGCCCATGATCACGCCTACCAGTGCGCTCATCGTCGTGCCTCTTGCGTCGGGCGCCCGCGGGCGCAGAAACCAACAAGCCACGCTGGAGACCAGGCGTGGCTTGTGTGCGAAGCGACCGTGCCGGGCCGCGAAGGCCGCGCAGTATAACCCAAGGCGCAAGCGGCGACAGCCCGCCGTTCGGCGCCCCCGAAGCCTGCCGCGCATCGCCCCCGCCGCGCTGAAAGCGGCGCCCGCAGGTGCTCGCCCGACGGCCCTAGAAGCTGACGGTGGTGGACACCAGGAATTGCCGCGGCTCGCCGACCGAGACGTAGTTGCGGCTGGCGCTGGACGAGTAGTAGCGACGGTCGAACAGGTTCTTCACGTTGAACTGGAAGCCGACGTCGTGACCGCCGAACCGGGTGTCGTAGCTGGCGAAGGCATCGGCCACCGTGTAGGCCGGCAGGTCGAAGCTGTTGCTGGCGTCGCCAGCGCGCTCGCCGACGTGCCGCGCGCCGGCGCCCAGGCGCAGGTTGTCGCCGCCGAACAGCGAACCGACCTGGTACACCGCCGACAGCGACGCCGTGTTCCGCGCCACGTTCTGCAGACGGTTACCCTGGTAGAGCGGGTCCTCGGTGACCTCGGCATCCAGCCAGGCGTAGCTGCCGATCAGGCTCCAGCGCTCGCTGAGCTGGCCGCTGACGTCCAGTTCCAGGCCGTAGGAGCGGACCTTGCCGGCCGCGCGGCTGACGGTGGCGCCGCCCACCTCCTCGGTGACCAGCACGTTGCGCTTGTGGATGTCGAACAGCGCCAGGTTGGCGGTGACCCGGTCCGGGATGTCCAGCTTGGCGCCCAGCTCCCAGGACTTGCCCTCTTCCGGCGCGATGGACGAATCGATCACTGCGTCGCTGGCCAACGGCGCGATGGTCGAGTTCGGCTTGAACGACTCGCTGTAGCTGGCATACAGCGAGAAGCTATCGTCGAAGCGGTAGACCACGCCGCCGCGCGGCACCCAGACCTGGCCGTCGATGTCGGTGTTGGGCCGGAACGGCCGACCGCGCCCGGCGTACTGGTCGTAGATCAGGTAACGCCCGCCGGCGACGAGGATCCAGTGCTCGTCCAGGTGCAGCGAGTCCTGCAGGTACAACGAGTCGGTGCGCAGCTTGTCGGTCTGGTCGCTCGATCCGGCATCGGCCACGTCGGACGGATCGACCGTGCCATAGACCGGATCGTTGTAGTTCATCGGACTGTTGCCGCCACGAATCAGGTCGGCGCGGAAGATCTTGCGCTTCTCGCTGTCGATGCCCACCACCAGTTCGTTGCGATAGCCGGCGATCTGCAGGTCGCCACTCAGGCTGGCGGTGGCGAAACTGTCGCTGCTGACCGCGCCGTGGGTGCCGTCGATACGCCGCGTCACGGTGCCGTTGCCGTTGACGCCCGTCACCCGCGCCTGGTTGTCGTCGTAGGTCTCGCGGGTCCAGCCGTAGGCGAAGTTGGCCTTCCAGGTTTCGTCGAGGCGGTGCTCGACGGCCAGCCGGGTCAGGTCCGAACGCCCTTCGGTGACGTTGAAGGCCTCGTCCAGTCGGCGGGTGCGCGGGATGTCCAGCGGCTTCAGGGTTGCCGGATTGATCGCCGTGCCGCGGTCGAACGGGGTCTCGAACTCGCGATGCTCGTAGCTCAGGTTGACCGTGGTGTCCTCGCCGTACCAGGCCAGCGACGGCGCCACCAGGGTCTCGCGGAAGTTGCCGAAATTGCGCCAGTAATCCTCGTCCTGGTGGTCGACGATCATCCGGTAGGCCAACCCGCTGTTACCCAGCGCGCCGGTGCTGTCCAGCCCGCCGCCGCTGCCGCTCTTGCCGTGGGCGTAGGTCGAGCCGCGCAGGGTCACGTTGTTGTACTGCTCCAGCTGCGGCTTCTTGCTGACCACGTTGACGATCCCGCCCGGGTCCTGGATGCCGTAGAGCAGCGACGCCGGGCCCTTGAGCACTTCGACGTGGTCGGCGCTGGCGCTGAGGCTGCGCCCGAGGATCGACGGCAGGCCGTCGCGCATGATCGAGCCGTCGCGGTTGTCGCCGAAGCCGCGCTTGCTCACCGCGTCCTGGGTGCTGCCGAGGGTGTTGGCCTGGGTGATGCCGCTGATGTTGTTCAGCGCGTCGTCGAGGTTGCGGGGTTTCTGGTCGCGCAGCACCTGCGCCGGAACCACGTTGACGGTCTGCGGCACTTCCAGCAGCGGGGTGCCGCTGCGGGTGATCGAGGGCGTACTGCTGGGCTGGTAGCTGTAACGGTTGGCGTCCTCGGCGGTCACCGTCAGGCCATCCAGGTTCATCGCCTGCGTCGCGGCCTGTGGCTCGACGGTGAAGGTTCGTTCGTCGACCTTGCGGGACGCGTAGCCACTGCCCGCCAGCAACCGCTGCAGTGCCTGCGCGGCACTCATCGAGCCGTCGAGCGCCGGCGCGCCGAGCGTAGCCGGCAAGGCGCTGGTATAGACCACCGCCAGACCGGTGATGCGGCTGAACTGGTCGAGCGACTGTGCCAGCGGCTGCGCGGCGAGGGAGAACCGGAAGCGCCCTTCGACCTGCTCCGCGGTGGATTGCGCGTGGGCAGGCGCCGGCAGGCCAAGGCCGAAGAACAGCAAGACGGCGGCGAGCGGAGTCAGCGGCGGGAAAGGGCGACGTTTCATCGTGCGTTCTCTGTAGAGGAAGTGGCGTTGATGCGAATTGATCGCATGACCACTACACGAAGCCGCCGCGGGTTTACCTCTTTCCTCGACCTGCAGCACCGGCCGGCGCCAGAAGCGCAGGAACAGGTCCTGGACCAGATCGGCGGCGGTGGCGCGGCAACCGACCTGTCGGCTGACCAGCGACTCCAGGCGCTGCCGGTTGGCCAGGAACACGCGAAGGAAATCCTCCTGGGAATCCAGCGGCGGCGGCTCGGGGGAAGAGCGATCGGGAGTCATTGCACGACGGCGTCACGGCTGTGCGCCGGGGCGGCGCGACGAAATGACTCAAATGATAATGCTTATCAGGAAACTTCGATAGCGACCGGCGAGGACCGGTCGCGATTCTCTTCGCGGCCATCCCGCGCGGATGGCCGGTCGTGACGGGCGCTGCGGGCCCGTCGTCGGCGTCAGTGCCCGCCCACCACCATCGCGGTGAACGGCGAGACGTACGCCTGCAAGGTCACCAGCAGGCCGACCAGCACGGCCAGCACGATGGAGTGGAAGAACACGTAGCGCAGGATTTCACCCTCGTGCCCATACCAGCGCGTCGCGGTGGAGGCGACCACGATCGACTGCGCATCGACCATCTTGCCCATCACCCCGCCGGAGCTGTTGGCCGCCGCCATCAGCACCGGGCTCAGCCCGAGCTGCTCGGCGGTAACCTTCTGCAGCCCGCCGAAGAGCACATTGGAGGCGGTATCCGAGCCGGTCAGCGCCACCCCTAGCCAGCCGAGCAGCGTGCCGAACAGCGGATAGAAGATCCCCGTCGCGGCGAACGCCAGGCCCATGGTCGCGTCCAGCCCCGAGTAGCGCGTGAGGAAACCGAGCGCGAGCATCGCCACGATGGTGATCAGCGAATAACGCACCACCCAGATCGTTTTCACGTAATGCCTGGCCAGGGCCAGTGGCGAGTAGCCCATCAGCAGACCGCCGATGATCGCCGCCAAGAGGATGCCGCTGCCGGTCGAGGTGAACCAGTTGAACTTGTACAGCGCCTCCTCGGTTTTCGCCTGCGGCACGACCGGCGGGACCTTCTCGATCTTCTGGTGGATGGCGTCGAAGGTCAGCACCGGCGAGAAGATCGGGTTGGCCTCGGTCTTCGGCTTGCCGGTGGGGTCGAGCAGCACCGCGCCGGTCTGCGGATCGAGCGCGGGACGGGTATCGAACATCGACTTGAAGCCCTGCGTGCCCCAGGCGAAGACGAACACGGTGAGGATGATCCACGGCATCCAGGCGCGCAGCACGGCGCGCTGGCCGTCGCCGGAGAACGCCGCGGCGCCGCCGGGCTTCTCATCCGGATCGACATCCACCTTGGAATTGTCGACGCGGCCCGACAGCGCCGCCGAGGTGTGGACGGTCTTCGGTTTCCAGACCCGGAGGAAGCCGGTCAGGCAGGCCATCGAGATCAGCGCCGCGATCACGTCCACCAGCATCGGGCCGTGGTAGTTGGAGACGATGAACTGCGGCACGGCGAAGGTGACCCCCGCGATCAGGATCGCCGGCCAGATTTCCATCATCTTGCGCCAGCCGGCGAAGGCCCAGATCAGCCAGAACGGCACGATCACCGAGAAGAACGGCAGTTGCCGGCCGACCATCGCCGACAGCTCCATCTCGTCCAGCCCGGTGACCTTGGCCAGGGTGATGATCGGCGTGCCCAGCGCGCCGAACGCCACCGGCGCGGTGTTGGCGATCAGCGCCAGGCCCGAGGCCGCCAGCGGCGAGAAGCCGAGGCCGATGAGGATCGCCCCGGTCACCGCCACCGGCGTACCGAAGCCCGCCGCGCCCTCGAAGAAGGCACCGAAGCAGAAGGCGATCAGCAGCAGTTGCAGGCGCCGATCGTCGGTGATGCGCGCCAGGGAGTCCTGCAGCACCTTGAACGAGCCGTTCTCGGTGGTCAGGCGATGCAGGAAGATGATGTTGAGGACGATCCAGCCGATTGGCAGCAGACCGTTGGCCGCGCCGTAGAGCGCCGCCGAACCTGCCATGCCGGCGGGCATGCCGAAGGCGAAGATCGCGATGACCAACGCCGAGCCCAGCGCCATCAGGGCCGCCAGGTGTGCCTTGACGTGGAAGAAGGCCAGCGCCGCGAGCATCACGACCACCGGGACGGCGGCCATCAGCGTCGATAACAGCGCATTGTCAAAGGGGTCGTAGAGTTGTTGCCAGATCATGTGCCACCTCTTTTTTTATTGTTAGTAGCGAACGGTGCGGAGCGGTCCTGCAGCACGAAAAGCAGCAGCAGTATAGGTCGTTTTCCCAGCTTGCCAGGCCGATCGAAAAAAGCCCGGAAACCTCACTCCTTAGCACTGTTCGCCGCACTTTCGAGCTTGCGCCAGAGCAGGCGCACGGTGGCCTTGCGCAACAGCGCGCAGCGGTACAGGCGAATCTCCAGCGGCACCTGCCAGTGTTCGCCGCCGCACACGCGCAGATCGCCGCGCGCCAGCTCTGCCTCCACGCTCAGCCGCGGCACCCAGGCCACGCCCAGCCCCTGCAGCGCCATGCTCTTGAGGCTGTCGGCCATCGCCGTTTCGTAGACCGTGGTCGAGCGCAATGCACGCTGGCGCAGCAGCAGGTTCACCGAGCGACCGAGAAAGGCTCCGGCGCTGTAGGCGAGCAGCGGCACGCTCTGCCCGCTGTCGAGATCGAACAACGGCTGGCCGTCGGCCGCCACCGCGCACACCGGCAGCATCGAGGTGGCGCCCAGGTGCAGCGAGGGAAAGATCTCCGGGTCCATCTGCAGCGCGGCATCCGGGTCGTAGTAGGCGAGGATCAGGTCGCAGGCGCCCTCGCGCAGCGAGTGCACGGCCTCGCCTACGTTGCTCGCCAGCAGGCGGCTGGCGATGTTCAGGCCCTGCTCGCGCAGGCCGGCGATCCAGACCGGAAAGAACCCCAGCGCCAGCGAATGCGCCGCGGCGATCTGCAACACCTCGCCCTGCTGGCCTTCGAGGTGGTGCAGATGGCGCGCCACCTCGCCCAGCTGTTCGACCACGCTGCGCGCGCTGACCAGGAACAACTGCCCGGCTTCGGTCAGCTCCACCGGCGTGCGCGTCCGGTTCACCAGGGTCAGCCCCAGCGCTTCCTCGAGGCTGCGAATGCGCCGGCTGAAGGCGGGCTGGGTGACGAAGCGCTTCTGCGCCGCCTGGGAAAAGCTGTGCGTGGCGGCCAGGGCGATGAAGTCCTCCAGCCATTTGGTTTCCAGGTTCATTGCAGTTCTCGGCAGGGCGGCGAAGGGATTATGCCTCTACTGCATCACGCGGCTCAAAATCCATCACTGCTCGCCGTTGGAAGAGACCTAAAAACGGCAGCAATCGCCGCAATGAGGGAATAGTTCGGCCTGACACGCTCCGCCAGAGGAAAAGGTCACCCGAATGGATATGCCGTTCCGGCATGGGCCAGCGTTTAACAGCATTGGCCGGCCCCTCGCAGGTCGCCCTACTCTGCACGGCATCGCGGCATCGTCCGCCTTTCCCAGAGTCAGCTCACCATCATGTCCAGCGTCGCCGCCCCTCGCATCGAAAAAGACCTGCTTGGCACCCTCGAAGTCCCCGCCGAGGCCTACTACGGCATCCAGACCTTGCGCGCGCTCAACAACTTCCGCCTGTCCGGCGTTCCGCTGGCGCACTACCCGAAGCTGGTGGTGGGCCTGGCGATGGTCAAGCAGGCCGCCGCCGACGCCAATCGCGAGCTAGGTTATCTGTCGGCGGACAAGCACGCGGCGATCAGCCAGGCGTGCGCACGGCTGATCCGCGGCGAATTCCACGAGCAGTTCGTGGTGGACATGATCCAGGGCGGCGCCGGCACCTCGACCAACATGAACGCCAACGAGGTCATCGCCAACCTGGCGCTGGAAGCGCTCGGCAAGCAGAAAGGCGAGTACCAGCACCTGCACCCGAATAATGACGTGAACATGGCGCAGTCGACCAACGATGCCTACCCGACGGCGATCCGCATCGGCCTGCTGCTTGGCCACGACACCCTGCTGGCCAGCCTGGAAAGCCTGATCCAGGCCTTCGCCGCCAAGGGCGAGGCGTTCGCCCAGGTGCTGAAGATGGGCCGCACGCAGTTGCAGGATGCCGTACCCATGACCCTCGGCCAGGAATTCCACGCCTTCGCCACCACCCTCGGCGAAGACCTCCAGCACCTGCGCCGCCTGGCCCCCGAGCTGCTCACCGAAGTGAACCTCGGCGGCACCGCCATCGGCACCGGCATCAACGCCGACCCGCGCTACCAGGCGATCGCCGTCTCCCGGCTCGCCGAGATCAGCGGCCAACCGCTGAAAGCCGCCGCCGACCTGATCGAGGCCACCTCCGACATGGGCGCGTTTGTGCTGTTCTCCGGCATGCTCAAGCGCACCGCGGTGAAGCTGTCGAAGATCTGCAACGACCTGCGGCTGCTCTCCAGCGGCCCACGCACCGGGATCAACGAAATCAACCTGCCGCCGCGCCAGCCGGGTAGCTCGATCATGCCGGGCAAGGTCAACCCGGTGATTCCCGAGGCGGTGAACATGGTCGCCTTCGAGATCATCGGCAACGACCTGGCGCTGACGATGGCGGCCGAGGGCGGCCAGCTGCAGCTCAACGTGATGGAGCCGCTGATCGCCTACAAGATCTTCGACTCGATCCGCCTGCTGCAGCGCGCCATGGACATGCTCCGCGAGCATTGCGTGGTGGGCATCAGCGCCAACGTCGAGCGCTGCCGCGAACTGGTCGAGCACTCGATCGGCCTGGTCACCGCGCTGAACCCCTACATCGGCTACGAGAACGCCACGCGCATCGCCAAACTGGCGCTGGACAGCGGCCGCGGCGTGCTCGAACTGGTGCGCGCCGAAGGTCTGCTCGACGACGCCATGCTCGCCGACATCCTGCGCCCGGAAAACATGATCGCCCCGCGCCTGGTGCCGCTGAAGGCGAGCGTTTAAGCCCTGACGCGTCAACGGTTGGGACCACTCTCCCCAAGCCCCTCAGGGAGATACAGCGCGAGCTGTATCTCCTTTTTTCATGGGTTGGATTCCGGGTCGGGGGAGAGGGCAGCAAGCGCCGCCGACTAGAACACCGAGGCCCCGATGCGCTGGCTGAGCAGCTCCAGCGCGGCCATTCCCGCCAGCGAGTTGCCCGCCGCATTCAGCTCCGGCGACCACACGCACACGCTGAAGCGCCCCGGCACGATGGCGACGATGCCTCCGCCCACGCCGCTCTTGCCCGGCAGGCCGACGCGGTAGGCGAAGTTGCCGGCTTCGTCGTACAGCCCGCTGGTGGCCATGATCGAGTTGACCTGCTGGGTCTGCCGCTCGCTGAGAATCTGCGCGCCACTGTGCGTGCAGAAACCGTCGTTGGCGAGAAAGGAGAAGGCCCGCGCCAGGTCCACGCAGCTCATGCGCAACGCGCAGTGACTGAAGTAGCTGCGCAGCACCGCTTCCACGTCGTTGTGAAAATTTCCGAAGGCCTGCATCAGGTAGGCCATGGCCGCGTTGCGCGCGCGGTGGCGGTATTCGGATTCGGCGACGTGCAGGTCCACCGCCACCTCGCGATTGCCGGACAGGCGCCGGACGAAATCGCGCATGGACAGCGCCGGCGCGCCGGCATTGATGAAGGGATTGCGCGGTCGGCCGCGCTCGAACTCCAGCTGCACCAGCGAGTTGAACGGCTGCCCGGAAGGCTCGTGACCGAGGCGCTGCCAGATCGACTCGCCCGAGTGCTCGATGGCCTGCACCAGGCTGAACACCTTGGAGATGCTCTGCACGGAAAACGGCGTCTGCGCATCGCCGGCGCTGAACACCTCGCCATCCAGGCCATACACGGCGATTCCCAGTTGCGCGGCGGGCACCTCGCCCAGCGCGGGGATGTAGTCGGCCACTTTGCCCTGGCCGATCAGCGGGCGAACTTCGTCGAGGATCTCACTTAACAGCGCGTGCATGCTCAGGCTCCCGGGCAACCTCAGCTAGACGCCGACCGCCCGTGCGAAAGCACAGCGGACGGCCAGAGCGCTCACGAGCTCTCGAACAAACCGTCCCTGACCGGCCCGACCGCCAGCCGCTGGCGCACGTCGTCGTCGATGCGCGGGTCGTCCGGGCGGTAGAGCATGACCTGGCGATAGGCGCTGACCCGGTTGATCTCCTCGCCGAGGAATTCCCACACCACGCGCGTGCAGGCCGGGGTGCGGCGGTCGCCGCTGGAGACGCCGGTCTTGATGCCATTGAGGCGGGTGATGCGGCTCTTGTAGCTGGGAATGAGGATGGTCTGGCTCATCTCGTTGAGCGTCAGCGACTCGTAGTCGATGAGGAACA
Organism: Pseudomonas sp. UBA3153; assembly: GCF_002364635.1. Classification (NCBI taxonomy): domain Bacteria; kingdom Pseudomonadati; phylum Pseudomonadota; class Gammaproteobacteria; order Pseudomonadales; family Pseudomonadaceae; genus Pseudomonas; species Pseudomonas sp. UBA3153. Next base: position 15,140 of record NZ_DEYR01000094.1, on the reverse strand, counting down.
CCCGGTCCTGCAGGTGGAAAGCCGCGCCCAGGTAGCGGCAGCGCACCCAGTCCTCGGCCGGCAGGTTGCTGCTCGCCGAGCGCTCCTGACGTTCCTGGCGCTCGAACAGGAAGGTGCCGCGCTCCTCACGCAGGTGCACCAGCGAGAGCAGGATGTTGCCCGGCACGGACATGCAGTTGGAGTACTCGAAGTAGTACCCACAGTAGCGCGCCAGGCTGGCGGACTGCTCGCGCAGCGGCTGCAGCAGGCTGTACAGCGGGTCGCCGGAGGGCGTGCTCGGCGTATCGCCGCCGCGCGCGCCGATCAGCCGGGCGAACTGTTCGGGTGGCAGGCCCAGTTCGTAGTCCTCGACACCGAAGAAATCGCCGATGCGCCTGAGGTTGTAGGCGGTGGGCCGGCTCTGCCCGTTCAGGTACTTGTTGAATTGCGCGCGGTTGATCGCGAGCTTGCGGCAAACCTCGGAGATAGAGCGATAGTGACTACACAACAGCTTGAGATTGACACCGATGGATTCAGACATCTGGCGGGTTCGATTGATGCGAATAGCGCTACCTTAGCATCAGATCGCTCCAAGCAGGCGAAGCCCGCGAAATTGACTGGCCCTTCCCGATCACCAACCATTCCTGGTTTCCGGCGGTTTACCCTTCGCAGAACAACAACATAGAGACGCCCTCGTATGCTCGATCTTCTGAATGACCTTATCTGGAGCAAGCTGCTGATCGTGATGCTGATCGGCCTTGGCCTGTTCTTCACCGTCGCCTCGCGCTTCGTGCAATTCCGCTACTTCGGCAGCATGTTCCGAATCTTCGCCGAAGCCTTCCAGCGCCAGCCCGGTCAACTCAGCTCGTTCCAGGCGCTGATGCTTTCGGTGGCCGGCCGCGTCGGTGCCGGCAACATCGCCGGGGTTTCGGTGGCTGTCATGCTCGGCGGGCCCGGGGCCCTGTTCTGGATGTGGATAGTCGCCCTCGTCGGCATGGCTACCAGTTACTTCGAATGTTCCCTGGCCCAGTTGTATAAGCGTCGCGAAGCCGATGGCAGCTACCGCGGCGGACCCGCGTTCTACATCCAGCATGGCCTCGGCCAGCGCTGGCTGGGCATCCTGGTGTCGATCCTGCTGCTGATCACCTTCGGCTTCGGCTTCAATGCCGTGCAGTCCTATACCGTGGCCAGTTCGATGCATGACACCTTCGGCGTGCCGACCTACATGAGCGGTCTGGTGCTGGCAGCCATCATCGGCCTGATCATCTTCGGCGGCATCAAGCGCATCGCCCGTTTCGCCGACGTGCTGGTGCCGGTGATGGCCTTCTCCTACATCGCCATGGCGCTGCTGGTGATCGGCTTGAACATCGGCGAGGTCCCGGCGACTCTGGCGCTGATTGTCAAAAGCGCCTTTGGCCTGGAGCCGGCGTTCGCCGGCGGCCTCGGTGCAGCCATCATCATGGGGGTCAAGCGTGGTCTGTTCTCCAACGAGGCCGGCCTGGGCAGCGCGCCGAACGTCGCGGCGGTCGCCGAGGTCAAGCATCCGGCGGCGCAGGGAATCGTGCAGTCGCTCAGCGTGTTCATAGACACCATCATCCTGTGCACCTGCACCGCGCTGATCATCCTGCTTTCGGGCGTCTATCAGCCCGGCAGCGAACTGTCCGGCGTAGTGCTGACGCAGACCGCTGTCGCTGCCGTCGTCGGCGAATGGGGCCGGGTATTCGTCAGCGTTGCGCTGCTGCTGTTCGTCTTCACCACGCTGATCTACAACTACTATCTCGGCGAGAACGCGCTGGGCTTCTTCAGCCAGAAGCGCACGCCGGTTCAGGTCTACCGTGTCCTGGTCATCGCCCTGGTGCTCTGGGGCTCGATGCAGGACCTCGGCACCGTCTTCGCCTTCGCCGATGTCACCATGGGCTTGCTCGCGATCTGCAACCTGATTGCCCTGGCCCTGCTCTTCAAGGTCGGTTTGCGCCTGATGCGGGACTATGACGCGCAGGTCAGGGCCGGCATCGAATCGCCGGTATTTGATGCCGGGCTATACGCCGACCTCGACCTGGACACCAGCGCCTGGTCGCCGGCGGCGCCGCCGCAGGTCACCGCGAGCGTCCCGCCCACCGTTACCGGCCACCGCTAGAGTTTCCGGCACAAGGCGCGCTCACGCGGGCGTCGGCGGCATCCGCCTGCGCCCAAGCGCGCCCACACCCTCCGAGGGGAACGGCCCGATGACGGCTATCGCAAAACTTCTGGTGCTCTACACCGGCGGCACCATCGGCATGCAAATGACCACGGAAGGCCTGGCACCGGGCTCCGGCTTCGAAGCCCGGCTGCGCACGCAACAGGCCCTGGAAGACCCTGCGGGCATGCCGCCCTGGGTCTTTCAGGAGCTGCTGCCGCCGCTCGATAGCGCCAACATGAGCCAGAGCCACTGGCTGCAGATGGCCGCGCTCATCCGCACGGCTGTCGACGAACAACACTGCGATGCCGTGCTGGTGCTGCATGGAACAGACACCCTGGCCTACAGCGCCGCCGCGCTGAGCTTCCTGTTGCTTGGCCTGCCCGCCCCCGTGGTACTGACAGGCTCCATGCAGCCGGCGGGAGCGCCGGGCAGCGACGCCTGGAGCAATCTGTTCGGCGCGATGCGAGCGCTGCACGACGGCCTGAAAACCGGCGTTCATTTGTTCTTCGACGGCGCCCTGATGCACGGCGCGCGGGTCACCAAGCTGCGCAGCGATGCTTTCGACGCCTTCACCGTGCTGCCGCGCCGGCGAGAGGGCGAGATAGCCGGCGCATTACCGGCCGCACTCGCCTACCGCCAGCCGTGCCAACCGGTGAATCTCGCGGTACTGCCGCTGTTCCCCGGCATCCAGGCCAGCCATGTCCGCGCCCTGCTCGCCAGCGGCGTGCGCGGCCTGCTGCTGGAGTGCTACGGCAGCGGCACGGGCCCCTCGGGCGACGCCGACCTGCTCGCCGCCCTGCGCGAAGCCCACGCCGACGGCGTCGTGCTCGCCGCCATCAGCCAATGCCCACAGGGCCACGTCGAATTCGGCGTTTACGCCGCCGGCAGCCAACTGCGCGACGCCGGCCTCGTCTCCGCCGGCGGCATGACCCGCGAAGCCGCCCTCGGCAAACTCTTCACCCTCCTCGGCGCCGGCCTCGACCAGGTCGAGGCGCAACGCTGGCTGGCGCTGGACCTGTGCGGGGAAATGGCGGAACGCTGAGGATCAAGGAAAGCGTCGCCTGGCGGGCGGTTTCTAGCGCCGTAAAACAGGCGCCGCTGATCCAGGCCTGTCAAACGACATTCGATACGGCATCTGCACAAGCTTCCTCTTCAGCCAGCGCCGCGACGGTGCTGCGCCGGATTCCCGCTCATGCCGGCCGCCGGCCCAGCCAGCGCATCAGCCGCGACGACGGTTGCGGCGCGGCGCGGAAGGCCTCGAGCAGTTCGTCCAGGCCTGCCCGGCGCGCAGGGTCGAAGGCCAAGCCGGCCTGCAAGGCACGGGCAATCGAGGGCGCCAGGACCGAGGCTTCTGCCTGCAACTGCATCGCCCGCGCCTGCTTGCCGCTGAGGCGGCGGAACGGATGCCGCCCCGTACATAGCTCGTAGAGCACGCAGCTCAGCGCGTAGATGTCGACAGCGGCGCTCAGCGCCTCGCCATCCAGCAGTTCCGGCGCGGCATAGCGCAACGTCCAGGCGGCGAAACGGCTGCGGCACAATTGCGGCAACCCCGGCAGGCGGTTCTCCTGGGCCTGGCCGAGCCCGAAATCGAACAGCCGCAGACCCTGATCGCCAACCATCACGTTGCTCGGTTTCAGGTCGCCATGCAGCACGCCGGCGGCATGCGCATGGGCCAACGCTTCCAGCAGCGCCAGCCCTATCTCCCGCGCATCGCCCCACGGCGCGCCGGCCGGGTGCTCGTCGATGAAGCGATCCAGCGTGCAACCGCTCAGCAGCTCGAGCGTGATGAAGGCGCGCTGGCTCAGCGGGTCGATATCGAACGCATGCAGTTGCACGACATTGGGGTGGCGCAGGCGGCTGGTCAGTGCGAACTCGCTGTAGAGCAGTGCGCTGGCGTCCGGGTATTCGGCGAAGTCTTCGCCGAGGGTCTTCAACGCCACATACGGCTGCGGGTCGCCGAACTGTTCGCGCAGCAGGTCGCACGCATGGTAAACGGCGCCCATGCCACCGACACCCAGAAGCCGCTCTATCCGGTAGCGCCCGCAGAGCACCTCGGGCAATGCCGCCGATGTCGGCGTCAGCGGTGGCACGCGCGGCCCGCTACGCGCGCCGGCAGCGAAGGCAAAATAGGTCAGGTCCGGGTCGGCGACTGCCTCCGCGGCGAGGGGATTCGCCGGATCGGTCATGGGCGTACCACCACGGCGCTGAGGTTGTCCCGCGCCGCTCCGTCCAGCACCTCGTCGAACAGACGCCGGATCGCCAGCTGCGGCGATGGCAGGCTGAGCGCCGCCCCCAGCGCACCGACGGACAGCTCGCGATAGAGCCCGTCGCTACAAAGCAGAAACACGTCGTCCGGGAAGATATCGAACTCTAGGATATCCAGACTCAGCGGCTCGGCGACGCCGATGGCGCGGGTCAGCGCCTGGGCCGCAGGATGCCGCGCCGCCTGCTGCGGGCTGAGTTCACCACGGTCGAGCAGTTGCTGCTCCAGGGAATGATCACGTGACAACTGATAGAGCCTGCCGCGCCGCCAGAGATAGCAGCGGCTGTCCCCGGCCCACACGCACGCCCCCCGCGCGCCCTCCAGCAGCAGCGCTACCACGGTGCTACCGATGACCGGGTCGGGCCGCTCGGCGGTGACGGTAAGGTGCTGATGCAGGCGCCGGTTGATCTCGTGCAGGCAGCGCCGAAGGCCCTGCACACGCACCTGCAGATCGCGCTCATCGGGCAGCCCGGCCAGTCGATCGACGATCAGCCGGCTCGCCAGCGCGCCACGCTGATGCCCGCCCATGCCATCGGCGACGACCCACAGGCGGCGCTCCGGCAGGTCGAGAAAGGCATCCTCGTTGCGCGCGCGAACCTTGCCGGTGTCGGTCCGCGCCGCGCTGCGCAGGCGCTCGGCCAGCGCGCCCATCACAGGGTTTCCGGCAGCTTGAAGTCACGCAGCATCGCCACGTCGAAGGGGTTCGGCGAACGCTGGCTATGCAGCAGGTAGTTGGCTCGCAACCCGCCCAGGTCGGCCTTGAGCATCAGTACATCGCGGCCGCTGTAGTACTCGGTCTGCATCAGGTCGATCAGGCGAAACAGCGACCAGGGCCCGGTATTGCGCTCGATGCCCACGCGCCGGCCGCCCAACTCCTCGACCACCAGGCTGGTCCGCCCGTCGCTGGCTGCCGCCGGCCAGTGGAAGGCGGTCGGCACGATGGGCCCGTGGCGGTACTCCAGCTGTTGTTCCCCCACGCTGAAATCCGCGCGCCCCAGGCTGGAGTCCAGCGAATAGGGCTCCAGCGTGAATAGCACCTGCGGCTCGCTGGCGTTCTCGGCGAAGAAGCTCTGGCGGATGATTTGCGCGTGCGCCATTTGCAGGAGGAATTCGCGTGACAGTGGCAGCCCGCGGCCATCGACCCGACGAAGTTGATAACGGTCGGCAGCACCGCTGACGAAGGGTCTCAGGTAGGCCTCGAAGAAGCGCTCGGCGATCCCCTGGCTCTTGAAGAACTCTCGGAAGTCGGCAAGCGCCACATCGCTGGCACTGCTCGCGTCGAACGGATAGCGGCGGTTCAGCGAGCCCTGATAGGCCGCATACAGCTCGCTCCGATAGCGCTGGTTCAGATAGTCATGGGCCCCATTGAGCACCAGCATCCAACTGTCCTCGGCAAGCCCACCGAGCCAGGCGCCGACCGGTTGCGGCAGACGGGCGGAGCTACCGCGCAGCAGATTGATCGCATCGAGTTGGCCCCCCATGCGCGCCTTGGCCAACTCGAAGGCGGCCTGCTCGGGCGCACTCGCGCTGGCCAGGCCGGCAAGCTGCTGCTGCAGCCCGTCGAGGGCCTGCAAGGTCGTCAGCAGGAGCGGAGCGGGACCGCCGTTGTCATCCAGCAACTGGTGCAATGGCAGGAAGCGTCGCTCCACGGCCTTGCGCGCGGTATCCGGCAGCGCCTTCGCCAGGCTTGCCTGGGCCTGTTCCGCGACGCCGGCCAGCTTGACGAGCCTGGGCTTCGCGCCAAGCGCCTTCGCGGCATCCGCGAGTTCCGGGCCCTCGTCGGTCACGTCGGCGAGGCCGCGAAAACGGGTGTTGTCCCGCACCTCGGCGAGCAGTTGCAGCAACGGCGAGTTCGCCGCGCTCAGGCCGGCAAGCTCTTCGGCCCCCTGCCGGGGGTCGCCGATCGGCTCCAGGGAAAGCTGCGCCAGCGCCTCGGACCAGTAGTTGGCGTAGTCACGAAAATACAGCTGCTCGATGTCCACCAGCAGGCGACTGAGATCGCCACCGCTCAACCCGTCACCCTCCCCTAGCACCCAGTTGTCGCGCATCAGGTCACGCACCAGCGTTGGACCCTGGCCGACGAAGAATTGCCCGTAGCCTCGCTGGGTGTAGAACCCCGGAATAGCGAAATCGCTTCCTCCGAACAGCGCGGCCTGCGGCCCCAGCTGTTGGGCGAAGCGGTAGTCCGGCAGGCTGCGCGCCTGTTCACGCAGCATCCGATAAACGACGTTGGCCAGTGATTCGCGGCGAAGCACTTCTCGCGCCTGCGCGACCAGTCGATCATCCAGCACGTAGCTGAAGGGCCCGCCGAGCAGGTGTTCGAGATGCTTGCTCAACCCCTCCTGAACCTGTGCGTTACCGGAATAACGCTGCGACCAGTCGGCGGCAAGCCGCTCACGTAGAACCGCAGGGTCGCGGCGCTCCTCGAGATTCAGCATGAGGTAGGCGCGCAAGCTACCGAGCAGACGCTCGCGGTCGCCCAGGCTGGCGCGGACCTGCGCAGCCAGTTGCCCGGCGATACGCGGCAACAGCATGTGCTCCAGGTCGCGCCGGTAGTTCTGCGTGACGCTGGGCTCCACCTGGCGCCGCTGATACAACCCGGCCCTGTCGACGATCGACACCTCGTCGGAGTCCGGAAACACCTGGGTGGCCGCAAAGCTGTCATCGAGCGCCTTCAGTACGGAGCCGGCATCACCCTGTCGGGCCGTTTCGCTACGCCCAGAGCCGAGGCCTTGCGCCAATGCGCGCAACTGCTCGAGGCGGTTCTGGTTCGCCGAAAAGCCATTGGCCCACAAAGCGCCGAAGCCCAGCAGACAGATGCAGGCGGCGACATACAGGCCGCGCTGCCCCCAGTCGATGCGCCGCCGCTCCCGCTGATCGAGCCCGGCGAGTTCGGCTTCGGGAAAGATCACCTGATCCATCAGGTGATGGATGAACCACGCACGTCCGCGCCGGAACGTCGGCAGGGCGCCGCTCGCCAAACCCAGCTGGCGCCCTATGGCACGCGTGTCCGGATCGAGTTCGTCCTGTACCTGCGGCGCACTGGTCAGGTAGAAGCCCCGTAACTGGCTGGCGCGTTGGTAGCGGTTTCCGGAGAAGGCCAGTTCGATGAACAGGCACAGGTGTTCGCCGATCTGTCCCAACTGGTGGGGAAAGTCGAGAATCCGCCCGCGCCGCTGGGTATCGCGCTCCTGGTGCATGCGCTGGATCACCTGACTGTTCAGGCGACGCAGCAGCTCTTCGAACTCCTGGCGGACTATCTGGGCGTCCGTACCGTTCTGTTCCTGGCGAAAACTGGTGCCGAGCACCTGGTCGCTTTCCTCTCGGGAAAGCGTATCGAAGAACTCCTCGAAACCAGGCACCTTGTCGGCCTTGCTCAACACGAGGTAGACCGGCACTTCCGCGCCGAGTCGCTGGTGCAGCTCGTGCAGGCGTTGACGCACCTGGCGGGCAAGCGCCTCCAGCGCCTGCTCGCTCTCGTTCTGCAGACAATCGACCGGAACATTCACCAGCACGCCGTTGAGGGGACGGGCACGCCGCCGACGCAGCAGGCCAAGCAATGTCTGCCAGGCCGACGCGTCCACTGCTGCATCCGGCTGTGTGAGGTAACGCCCGGCGCAATCGATGAGGACCGCATGCTCGGCAAAGTACCAGTCGACGTTTCGGGTGCCGGATACCTCGCGGGTCAAACGATCCTCGCGTGGGTTAAGGGGGAACTCCAGGCCGGAAAAGTCCAGCAGGCTGGTTTTGCCGCTGCCTTGCGGGCCAAGCAGCAGGTACCAGGGCAACTGGTTGCGCCAGTGCTCGCTACGTCCGCGGTAGAGGCTCGAACGACGCAGGGTGCGCAAGGCGTCGCGGTAACGGCTGCGCAACTCGCCCTGCTCCTCGTTGAGCAGGCTGTCGCGGCGCTTGCGTTGCTGCGCCACCTCGTCCGTTTCCTCGCGTTTCTTGCGGGCCGTCGCGCGCCAGTTGGCGAATACCATGCCGAGGCCCCACAGCAGGAACAGCACGCTGATGCTCAGCAGTCGGCTGTCTGCGGATTCCCAGAAGCGGACGTCACCCACCGCCAGCAAGGGTCCGGCAAACCATACGAGCAGCGCCAGCAGAAACACGAGACAGAGTGTCCAGACCCATGTCCTACGCATGAAGGCGCCGAGTTTGGCGAAGAATCCTTTCATTTCTTCCATCCTCGATTCACTGACGGTCGGTGGCGACCGGGTCGGGCAGTCGGTAGGACTGCAGTACGGCTTCGCGCTGCGCCTCGAGCGCCCAGGCAAAACCGCCATAGGTGATCGCCAGGCAAATCAGCGTGAACAGCGCCACCATCCACCCTGAAACGATGCGCACCAGGCGTCGTCGCGAATCCTTCAGCCCCTGCCAGTGAGGCGAGACATCCCGCGGGACATCGCCACGCAGCTGGCGAATCTGTCGATACAGGCTGTCGCGGATCGCCTCCAGCTCCAGCATGCCGCGCGGGAGGACACGAAACTTGCCTTCGAAGCCGAGGGACAACGCCAGGTACATCAGCTCCAGCATCGGCAGGTGCTTGACCGGGTTGCGCGAAAGCCGCTCCAGCAGCTGGAAGAACTTCTCGCCGCCGAAGGTTTCGTTGTGGAAGGTGCTGAGCAGGCTCATCTGCGACCACTCGCTTTCGTTGCCCCAGGCCGTGGTCACCACCGCTTCGTCGAGCACCGTGCAGAGCACATATCGGGCGGCCATTACCTGGCTGCTTTCGGCGCCGTCATGCAGCGCGCGGTGCTCGAACAGCTTGATCTCGCTGGCCAGGCGGGCCTGCAACGCGCCGATATCCTCGGCCTCGAAGCTGTGCTTGAGGCGCACCACGTCCGAGAGCAGCGCCGAGGCGGCCGCCACCAGCGGATTCAGGCTGAGGTTGAACGCCTGTGCCGGACGCAGGCGGGCGGCGTAGATCATCCGCTCTTCCAGTTGCTCGTATCGGGGCGGCGCGGCGAAGTCGGTGAGCGGGCTGTGCGCCGGGGCATCGCCGTGGCGGTTGAGGATGACGGTCCTGTCGTCCTGCGCGTAATCCATTTCTCTGATCATGTCGTTCAGTTCCTGATCGCCCAGAATTTCAGCTCGAGACCGGGGAATTCACCGGACAGGTGGAAGGCAAAACCACCGGAGCGCTCCAGCTGCGCCAGCTCCTGGGAGTTGAGTTCGAGCGCGAAGTAGGTCTTGCCGGCGTGGAACGGAATCTGTCGCGGCGCCACCGGCAGCGGCTTTACCCTGATCCCGGGCAGATGGAGGTTCACCAACTGGCGGATGCGCTCCACCGGGCCGACCTTGAGATGCGCCGGCAGCCGATTGCGCAGTTCTTCGGAGTCGCACTGGGCACTGGCGGCGAGGATGAACGATGCCGCGCCAAGCAGCGTGTGATCATGCAACGGTGACACCTGGATACCGTACTGGCGCTGCTGCAAGAGCAACTCGATCGCGTGCTGTTCGAGCACCATCGACAGCACCTGACGGATCGCATCCATCAACCGGCGAAAACTCAGGCCCTGATCGCTGTGCTGGTAGCGACGGTCCAGACGCGGGCGCTTGCTCTCGCTGGCGAAGGTCGCCAGCTCACCGAGAAGCCCGAGCAGCTCACGAAAAATCTGCTCCGGATGTACCTGCTCGATGCCCAGGTAATGGCGCAGGAGCGGCTCGTAGCGATTTATCAGCTGGAGCATCATGAAGTCGCCGACTTCGGCGCCGCCCACCTTGCCGGTGGCACTGATCCGCTCCGCGAGCGTATCGCCGCGATGAGCCAGCATGCTGATCACTTCCTTGAGGCACGACTGCAGATAGGCGGAGGCCTGGAAGTGCAGGAAGGTCGGAATGAACTCCGGATCGAGACTGACCAGCGCGTCCGGCGTGGTATCCAGCACATCGCAGAGCTTCAGTTTGACGTAGGCCTGGTCGCTCTGCTGCTCGCCGAGGAGCAGGCGGAAATCCGGCCGCGCGCAATTGACCTGGCTCGCCGTGGCGTCGCCCGCATTGGAATCGGTCACCTCGGTTTCGATGGCGGTGTAACGCGCAAGAACGTCCTTCTGCTCGACCCGGCGGGTTTCGATGTGATTGCCCGAAACCAGCGGCAGGGCCAGGTAGATCGGCGTATTACCCGTGTTCGGAGGAACGTCCAGCGCCAGCGGCTCGCGCTCGGCGCCGATCTCGAACAGTGTCCCATCGGGCAGGATGCCGCTGGCCTGACTGAGCACCAGTTTTCCGGTCCCGAGGAACTGGCGGTCGATCTCCAGCGAGAAAAAGCCCCACGCGTAGCTGTCCAGGCGCTGCGTGCGAACCTTGAACTGGTAGTCGTAGTACCGGTCGTTCTGCTGGAAGTGCTGCGGACGCAGCAGCATGCCTTCTTGCCAGACCACCTTCTGCGTCGTCATGGCCGGTTACCTACCGGGGCCACGACGCTCGCCGGATCCTCGATGCTGCGTTCATCCAGCAGCAGCGTGATGGACTTGCGCTCCTGCGGCTGCAGCGCGATCACGTAGCGCCAGCGGGCCTCCGGCAGGTCGCGATAGGCCGCCAAGACGCCGACGTAGCGGCTGCCCTCCTGAACGGACAGCTTCAGCTGCCGTTCTTCGCCCGGCCGCAGTTCGAGCTCCTCGAGGGCGACCAGATCCGGCGACAGGGCTTCCTTGGGACGCTGATAGAGGGAAAAGAAATCGGCATTCTCGAACGCCACGGGATGCTTAAGCTCGAGCAGGCGCAGGACGATCGGAGAGGGCCGCCCATTGAGGTCGGGGTTCAGGGTGTCGCTGCCGCGCAGCTCGAGATCGAGCTTGGTCAGCGTCGAGTACGGCGACAACGAGGAGCAGCCGGCCAGGACAAACAGGGCGGCCGGCAGGGCCAGCGAACGAATCATGGGCATCATCCTTGAAGGTCATTGTTGAGGGTGGCGATGAGCCTGACCTGCTCTTCGTAGGCCTTGGCGAAATCGCCGGCGAACAGCCGTTCGCTCCATTCATCGTCCTGCCGAATGACCCGGTGCAGGCGTCCGTAGGCGCGCCACCGCGCACCCGCGGTGGTGGACAGCAACTTGCCCTCGCGCTCGAAGCGCAGCGCCAGTTGCTCGGGCGATAGCAGTTCCAGCTGGCTCTTGAGCGCCGTCCGGCTCGCGGCAAGCAATGCCACCTGATGCGCCTGCAGGTCGCGAAAGCCACGGTTGATCGCCTGTTCGGCGCTGAGCTGGCCCGGACCAGACTCACGTAACAGGGCGGCCAGCGCCGACTGCCCGTCCGGATCGTTCTTGAGAGGGTTGTTCCCGGTGGGCTGCACCGTCGTCAGCGGCAGACGCAGCTCCTTCTTCAGTTCGCGGCGCGTGCTCAGGCTCTGCTGCAACCCGGCGATGCTTTGCCGAAGCAGGCGTGCGGTTCTGAGCACCAGGGCCTCCCGCTGCGCCTCGTCGAGCCCGCCGAGGTCGACGCCCAGGGCTCGTGCATATCGCTCCCAGAAGCTCTCCGGAAAAGTTGGTGGCGCCGCCGTTGTGGGCGCAGCAACCGCAGCCACCGCCGGAATCAGCGCGGGGATCGGCAGGCTTTCGGTGTCTATCCGCGCGTAATCGCGCTGCTGTGTTGCGGGAGGTTGCGGACGGGTCAGCGCCGCGAGTTCATCGACTTCGGCGTAAATGCGCTCCTGCTGATCCAGCGCGGTCAGCGGGTCCAGATCGAGAAAGGCATCGTCGGGAATGATGCTGCCGGCGGGCTGCGGACGGCCAACGTCGCCTTCGAACGAGGCGGGATCCTGAACCAGCCGCGCGCGGATTTCATAGTCGCCGAGGCAGTACACCGCGCCATGTTCGATCCGTTGCGGCTGACCCTTGCCCAGGCTGGCACCGTTATCCTTGAGCTGGATGCCGTTGCTGCTGGTGTCGGTCAGATAGAAGGCGCCGTCGCGATAGCTGACTTGAGCATGACAGCCGGACAGCACGCGCTTGCGGTCGGGAATGACCCAGTCGCAGTTGTCCGCGCGCCCAATGATCCCGCCAGCCTGCTTGAAGGTCTTGCTGGTGAGCAGGCCGGGGGCGAACTGCTGCGTGCCGACCATATCGAAAACCAGTTCCATGGCATGTAACTCCTTGCCTTCAGTTACCGCGATTGGTCACCTGCGGATCACCCAGCGGCCGATACTGATCGTCGTTGAACCGGTAGTTTCCGGAGCAACCAGCCAGTGCCATTGCCAACAGGCTGCAGAGCAATAATCTGTTCATTCCATCGGCCCTCCCTGGGCCTGATGTCGGCTTGATGGGGTGCTCGTACGAGCGCGAGCAGCGCCTACCAGGACCCATAGGGAATCCCGAGTTTTTCGATATAGGCTTTGGACTCCGGCTCGAGCGGCAGGGCGTATTGACCACCACTTCTCCCCAGGAATGGTCCGATCTTCACCACTGCCCCCTGCACACGAGCGACCTCGATGGCGGGAAGGCATACCCCCATAATCCAGGTCTTGGTGACGCCACCAGGTGCCAATCCGATAGTCAGGGTGTTGCGGTAATCGGTGATCCATTTACCCAAACCGCGGCAGTAGACTTGCTCGCTACTGAGCATCTGCTGGCGGGTCGCCTCGGGAATTTCAATGTAGGCCTCGTAGGTCTGCGGCTCGGCCAAGGATTGCCAGCGCACGTAGATCAAGCGGGGCAGGTCGGCGCCATTGACGTTCTTGCCTTTTCCCCCTCCCGGGTTAGCTGGCCACCCCTCCGGCTTACCCTTGAAGTTAGGTGGGGTCTGAACCGACGCAATGCCACTCATCGCTCGCCGAAACACATGCCCCTGGATGTCCACCGCGTCCGCCGTTTCGATCCACACTTCCATGTAGCTGGGCCCCCCGAAGCCTAGCCACCAGGACTCATAGGGCAGTGGCCGACCAAGGCCATGGACGCAACCGGCGAGCACAAGGCCGAAGCAAAGCACGCAGAGACGCTTCAGCTCATTCATTGGGATATTCCTCCCGTACTCCGCTATCGGTCGGCCGATTGGCGAAGACGATACTGAGGGATGCATTCCAGTGCGCGGATAGATGGATGTAGTGCCGATACAGAAGGGACTCTTCAGCCTCGCTCAGCGCTGGGGTGGCACTTTCGCCGAGGACGAGTGCCTGCAGTTTCTGAAATATGGACTCCAGCTCGACCGGGAAAGCCAAGTGCGGGCTCGGAGGGATATCCTTGAAGGGCACCTTTGCTTTCACCGCCGCCTCACGCATCGCTCGCAGGTACACCAGAGAAAGCCCACCCGCCACCTGGCGGTCGCTGCGCACCGCGGCGTACACGCGTTTCTCTTCCTGATGCCAGGCTTTTCTATAATTGTTCTCGCTGTTCACTGCCCAACTGACGATCTCCAGTTCCAGCCCGTAGCGCTGGAGTGGAAGCAGATCCGCATCGAGCGCCCGGAGGGTGTCCAGATAAGCCTTGGACCGCTCATTGGAAATGTAGGATTTCTCCGTGCTGAGGCGCGGTTTGCTCAGCAGCAGCCGTTCACGGGCCTGCGGCAGGTATCCGCCACCGATATCCGAATGAGCGCCGGGAAGGACGATGTCGTTATCTGTCTTGATCAAGGCAAAGTTGTAGCGATGTTCGTCGCGAGCGACGAACTGCACGACCTTGCCGATATCCCCCGGAGCCAACCGCAGATTCAGGCCGGGATTGAGTGCATTGGCCGGGGTGAGATCGCCGTGCAGCGGATCGAAAATGCCGGCGACCGTATCGAACAGACCAACGAAGGTGATGCCGAAGTCGACCTTGGGCTGCCAGGCAAACCCCGGAGCCAGCATCGGCGAGTCTGCTGGCAAAGCAGAAGCAAGCAGGCTGCCCGGACCTTTCAACAAATCGTTGGCGAAATGCCGGGCCGCCGCAGCACCGCGGCTGAAGCCAAACAGGTCGAACTCGATGCGACGGATCAGAACATCGGGATTTTTTTCGACAAACCGAGCCACACGCTCTTGGATAGTATCTGGAGCCTGCTTGACTCTCACCAGAACGCCCGTTTCGCCCAGACCGGTCACCTGGCTATAGAGGGAATCATCACCGCCGCTGCTGGTACCGATCCCTTCCATGTACACAGCGAAAGAAGCCTGCCTAGCAGCGGGCCCCAGCTCTTCGTAGCTCTGGTCGACATACAGGTCATACAGCCGCGCCACGTTAGTGGTGTCGTTGCCATAACTATTGTTCGGGGAGCGGCCCAGCCCGTCGTAACCATAGGCCGCACAGAACCGACGAATATCTTCCGCCGCACCTTCAAGTTCGACATCCCTGGCGTGGCAGCCCGCGACGCTCTCACTGTTGGACCGGTTGTTGCCGGTGCCGTCGAAGAACACACCGATGCGCAGCGTTATTCCGCCCTCTTCAAGCTCTTCTTCCTCCTCCTCTTCTTCTGCAACTGGGCTGCTGAAAAGCACTGTCGCAAGCGCGTTCGACAGGGGCTTGCTCAGCACTTCACCGGCCTGGGATACGGCGGCGGCACCTGGAAGCAACGGGCCGAGGATACGGATGCTAGCACCCCGTCCTGGCGCGCCGCCCGAGTTCATTTTCACCGTGGCGCCGTTTATGCAGATGCCACTGGCATCCAGCTTTATCCAGCTACCACCGCCCTTGAGGGTCAGTTCGCTGCCGGCTTCGAGAACCACCTTGAAACCGCTACCCAGATGGATTTCCTGACCGGCTTCGACGAACTGCCCGTTACCTATTCTGACGTGCTGACTCCCCGCAATCCC
>NZ_DEYR01000093.1:0-69091 GCF_002364635.1 Pseudomonas sp. UBA3153 | reverse complement strand
GGGGTTTATGGAGCGGATACAAAGGAAACCAATTACCGACTGGCAAAAAGATTTGGTGTTTCCATCAAGCGAATCAAGCGTGCGAGAGCGGAGCTGAAGATCCCAGAGTCAAAGATCAGTCGTGAGCGTTTCAAACCACTGGAGGACATTTGGACCAGCGAAGCCATAGCTCTACTGGGGATGATGCCGGATACAGAAGTCGCTGACCGTTTAGGCATCAGTAATTTTCCGGTCAAAAAAATGCGTAGGGAGCTTGGAATACAAGCGTACAAGCGACCTTTGCCCGAAATGACACCCGAAATTATCTCGGAATTCGGGGGCCTTTCCGACGCAGAGATCGCCCGCCGGCTCAGCGTGTCGGTGAGCTATATCCGCAGGGCGCGGATAAATATGGAGAAGGGCAGCCAGCAATAGACGCAGGTCCGACTCTGATAGAGGGATAGGCAGCCAAATGGAGTGTCTGGCTGCGTCTTACCGGCTCATGTTGTCTCCAGCGCTGCGCGCATCCATTTCGGCATTCTGCAGGCCACTATTTTGCTAAGGTCTTCGGGGCTGAGAGCTTTTTTGATTACAGCAACACACTCCGGCGTAGTACCACCTTTGCCGAGATAAAACAGAGCGCTGATGGTCATCCCCACTTTGGTTCCTGCGCACTGCATCACCATCGGAGCAGCATGCACGAGCCTGATCTCGGCCTTCCCCATAAATAGCGATCGGCTGGGGCCGCTCGTGTAATAGATCGGAATGACTGGCATCTGTGTACTCAGCCCGAATCGCCTCACGGCATCAGCGCCGTGGATCTGTAGCTTCCAACGGTTCTGCCTGGCAATCAGATTCACCAAGTCCCAAGGCCCAGGACGATGAACCCGACCGGTGTACTGGCTGTATTTCGGCCGCATGTAGATGCCACGATACACACGCTCAAGCTCGCCACGGCGAACAAGTTGGGCGACTGCCTTGGAGATGGCCGAGCTCGAACCAAGCTCTGCAAGACACCTGATGCTGAAAGGCCTCCCCTTGCGCAGATGCTTCAGCCGCTGCGCGACGAGGTGAGACACCGGCAGTTCAAAATCTGGGAGGGACATCGCTATCGAGTCGACTCCAGCGACGAGCAGAGCAGCGGCTGGTGGAAGGCGATCACCCGCCGTCGGTATTCATCTTCAAGCGCTTCGTTTACCAGACATTCCTCAAGGCGCCCCAGCGAGAAAATCTGGTCGGCAGATGGATAGTGCCTGAGCAGGCTTTTCGCATAGCTGCGGATATCCTGCGGTAGCCCCGAATGATGGGAGAGCTCACGCAGGAACTCCTCTGTTTTGACGATGGCGCGTGTTCTTTCATAAGGAAGAGTCAATCTCGTTATCTCCTGGTCATGAACTCAAAGTCCCGGATAGCTGGCTCACCATCGTCCACCATACAGCGCGTAGTTCAGCGCTGCGGCCATTGGGAGATCCCATACGGCCCAATCCTGATCAGCACCTGCGATCATGATCGCGCTCCGTCTCGGCCTCCTGTTGTTCCATCCACTTGGCCAGGCCCCACATCGTGGTTCCCAGCGCCAGCAGGAGCCAAAGAAACCATTGCGGAATTTGATATTGGGCGCTTAGCAAGAGGCCAGCACCACCGCAAAGCATAACCACGAAAAACCATCTCATCAGCGTGCGCTCCCGATTACTTAAGAGACACGGTAACTCGATGTTCCGCTGCGCTAACGCAGATGCCGCAAATTTCGTCAGCTCCCAGATTGGGAAATGAGGATGAAAAATTTATGGATTTCCGACGCAGCCGTCCTACTGCCGTAAAATCTGGCCTGGCCACTTGGGAATAGCGTGAGCATGGCTGAATGACGCGTCCTTGCTCCGCTGCTCGTAGTGGAGGGGACAGCGATGAGCACCCACAATGTTCATCGCCACTACGGGTCACCAACGTACAGGGGAGCCCCAGGAGGGACTATGGATTGCCAGCCATCTGTCTAGCGTAATGGCGATCGCTGAGGTCTTTCTTGGGGTCAGCTTTGACCCAGCGCTCAGATCTATTGCAGTTCGTGCAGGTCAGTATCTGCTTATCTGGGCTGAGGCTGTATAGGAGACTCTCGGAGCCGACTTTCACCTTCAATCCAACATCTGAGACCTCAAACCCTGGTACTTCTTGCCCGATACGGTCCATGGATTCAAATCGAAACGACCAGCGTTTAATATGGCTTTTGCGCCAGATAGTCATGATGATCAGGGGATCTTGTTTCGATGTCCTTTGATAAACCCAATCCCCTTCATATGGACCTAGTTTGGTTGCTTCTTCGTCTCGCTTGGCCTGCTCATAAATTTGCTCCTTTATCTTGAGCATTTCGGCATTCAGTGCCTCTTCATCCTTAAGGGCTTGGTCTTTCAGCATCTGCTCTACGTCATAGGGCCCTTGAGGGTCATACTTCCAAACCGCTGCGTCATTGATGCCAAGCACCTTGCAGTTGAGACAATCGACACTCTGCTCATCTACATTTCGCGTGAGGGCCAAGCGCTCGGAACTATTAACATCATCAAGGAGAAGTTTTTTATCTTTTACTGAAACATTCATCTTAACCAGCGGCTTGATGCGACCGTCACTCACATCCTCCCCAAATATCTCGGCCTCATCACCGTGAACGTTGAGAACCATTACCCTCTCGCTACCGGGTATCTTATAACGATACGCACCTGTGAAATCCTCACTGCCGCAACCAGCAAGAATAGAGCTAGCAAGAGCTAATGAAACAAACCTAGAAAAGTTCCGCATAAAATCCTTTACGGTAAATCACATAATCAATGACGTACGACTAGACTGACGACTGTGGGAAAGCTAATCAGCCGCATTGCCCTGCTATTAATCGAATCTTAATGCTGTAGTCCATATGGCGTTCAGTTTCATGTAGATCCTTTGGCTTAAAGTCTCGTCGAGAAAAATTAACAATCTCCGAATCAGTGAACCCATACTCCTGCATTCTTTCCAACGTGCACGAACAGAGCGCAGGTGAGGACCCACGAGCCTTGGAAGCAGCCTCGCATCTTTTAACAAGTTGCTGAACTCCAGTTTCGCCAGCGAAGGCTACTGATTGCAAAAAAAATGCAAATGACACATAAGCAGCTATGCCAATAATCCTCATATACTTTTAACATCCTTCTATTTAACTGCTTATTTATCGGAAATTAATCGTTTGCACTGAGTTACAGCCGATTACGAAGACGGCATGTAGGAAGGCAGCCCTGCAATTCGCTGGGGTGACGTCATGCCATGAGGTCACGTTTTACCAAATTCACAATATACTGTGAAGACCAGAGATGACGCCGCCCAGATAGTCCTCCCTTTTGGGGAGTCATCTGTGGAAGTCGGATTGGCGTTCGGAAAGGTCCTGCGCAGACGGCGTGTCGAAGCAGGATTCACCCAGGAGCAATTGGCCCATGAGGCGGAATTGCAGCGTAACTACGTCAGCCTGATGGAACGGGGCATCAACCAGCCAACGATCACCACCCTGATCAAGCTAGCTAACCCCCTGGGCTGCACCGCAGCTGAGATCGTCGACGAGGTGGAAAGACTCGTTGCAGACTAACGCTGAAAACCGGCCGCCTAAAGCGATCAACGTTGGAAATGTCAGAGAAGGCATATCTGAAGACTTTGGTTTAAGGGTAGGCGGTCTCAGGATTACAGGGCTATTGAGCCCACCGCCAGCCGCTCTATACAGGGATCTTTCGAGCCCACTGCTCGATAGCGCGCTCAACTTGTTCCTTTGGCAGGTACTCCTGCTCAAGTCGTCCTCGTTCTTGCACCAGCAGATACCGATAGAAGTCCGCTTCGTCAGCCAGCAAACCAGGTGGGGCCGACTCCTGAGCTTTGGTCGGCTCGACGACTGCGCTCACCGGTGAGTGCTGTTCAAACAGCTCTTGCTCCATCAATAGTGCTTCGACTGCTGGTTGATGGAGTCTCGCTCGCCCAAGCATCAGCAGGCCCCAGGTATCCATGTCGCCCCAGTATGCGATCTGTTTCCCGGTCAGTTGCGCAGACGCCAACCACTGCAGATCGAGCCCTGAGCCCAGTACAGCCAAGGTGTCCGGTAAGGTTTCAGGCAGCAAGTGAATGCATTGCTCATTTTCCACCACGAGCAATCGTGAACCGGGAAGTGCGGTCTCGGCCAGTTCCGCAGTAGTGAGCCTAAGCCGCTTGAAGGGCAACAGCTCAGGCTGAAGAGGAACGACCAGAACCCAGTGACTGGTTTCTTCAAAGGCGTCCAGAAAAGTTGTCAGGCCTTGCTCGGACGCCGCGCCTTCGAAGCGCTCATCGAGCAGTTTGGTCAGCAAGCTGGCGTTGCGCTCAAAAAACTTGGTGTCTACGCCGTGCTCTGCAAGCAGGCGCAGTGGACGGCCTCGGGCACAGCCTGACGACAACCGGGTGGCGAGTTGCGCCGTGGCTACGACTTCTTCAGACGGCTTCGCCAGCCACAGACTGCGTTGCGCTACCAGCAGCGCATGGAAGGTACTGTCGACCTGCTCGACCAGATACTCGAGTTGAGCGTATTCCTCGCAGATCCTCGGATCATTGGTCGCGGCAATCCATTCGGAGGGGGTGCGCAGATGCCAGCGCGTCGGCAGGGGAATGGGGTCCAGCCCAGCTCGGTAGCTGACAGGTTCCCAGTCGACCTTACCCACCTTCACGCTCCGCCAGTTCTCCACATGGCGGAGCACTGCCTGAATGTTGTCAGCGAACAGGCGTGCCGAAGGCTTGCCGATGTTGAGGCTTTGCGGCCAGCTATCGGGATTGAGCAAGCGCGCCAGGCGGACGCTGGAGCGCTGCCACTGCCTGGCCAGGTTGCGGCCGATTTCAGTGGGCGACTTCATACATGGCCTTGATGCGCTGTTGATGATGCTCATCCAACGCCTCCCAGCTCAGGGAAACCAGACTGGATTCCACGCCGCGCCGATGAACGACGACTGCCGAACGCGTATGATGGCGCAACAGGCGCATTTCCTTGTTGGGCGTGATGAAGACAGCGTGCAGGCCGAACTCCCTCAGCGCCGCTATGATCCGACCGGCAACCGCATGGGAGCTGCGCGAAAACGCCTCGTCGAGCACGATGGTGCCGAATAACGGCCGGCTGCTGCCGTCGGGACAGAGCGCATAGCTGAGGGACGCGGTCAGCACATAGGAGGCGATGATCTCCTTCTCGCCACCACTACCGCCCTGAGAACCTGTTCGGGTCTCGATGACATTCCTGCTTTCGCGATCAATCACCGATACCGCGAACTCCAGGCGGAAGCGCGGATCCAGAAGTGCCTTGGCTCCCTGATTTCTGCTGTGTTCGCAGGCGTCTTTAAGCAGCCCAACGAGCTCCTGCAATGCCTTGTAATGGCTCTCGCCTTCATCATCGATGAAACGCGCCGAGTTCAATTGGCGCTGAGCGTGTTGCAAGGTGCGAAGGCTTTCATGGATGACCTTTTTCGCGACCAAGCGCAGATAGCGTCCGGGCTGAAAGTCGACACGCTGCATCGTACTGTTCAGGTCATCCAGGCGCTCCTCAATCATCGAGACTTCATGGTCGATATAGCTGAGCAACTGGGTGACGCCGTCATCCGAGGAACGATTGAGGTATTCCAGGAAGCGCTTGAGTTTCTCGGGCAGGGCTTCCTCGGTCAGCACGCGAAGACGTTCCAGATACCTGGGTACGTCCACCAGTTCTCGCCCGACCTCCGCAAGCGCCCCGGTGTCCACCTTCAGAGCGTCGGACATACGTTTGGCTAGCTCTGTTTTCTGATCGCCGAGTTTATCGCCGAGCGCTTTGAGCTGCCCTTGCAGCTCACGCGTATGCTGGCGCTCCAGCTCGACAATATCGCCGAGGTCATCTGCCGTCAGGGTCGGGAAATGCGTTTGCGCCAGTTCACGCTGCGTATCGTTCAGCCCTTTTTCGGCACCACGATAGGCCTTACGGGTAGCGGATGCGGCCTGCTCGAACTGAGTTCTCAACTGCACGCACTGCTCGATCAGTCGTTGCAACTGTTGATCCTGAGAGTCCAGCAGCGCCTCGGCTTGATCCAGTTCGGCCTTGATCATGGCAAGGTCGGAGTCGGGGCGCGTCAGGGTGTCTAGCTGTGTACGCAGCGACTGCAGCTGACGCTCGGCGCCCGGCAGATCAATATCCTCGAATTGCAGCTCTTCGACGCGTTGCAGCAGCGAAGCTTGATTCTCCAACTGACGTACATCGCCTTGGGCAGAATCCAGGGCCAGCTTGGCAGGCGCGAGCTGTTCATTGACCTCGCGAATCTGCTCAGCCAAGAAGGCCAGACGGTCGCGGTTATCGAAGCCGGTAAGCCAGTCCTCATCCAGGCGCTTCTGGTCCTGCTTGTCGAAGAAGCGTTCTTTACCCGACATCAGCCCCTGGGCTGTCATGGCGTGAGGGGTATGACGCAATTGCTCCGTGCTTTCGACGCAGTGGCGGTCATTGTCCGCCAGTAGTGCCTTTACAGCTTCTCGGTACGGATGCTCCTTAAAGCTCAGCTTGCGGGTAAACCCATCGTCGAAGAACACAGGGCGCGACGACGTCTCCTTTACCTCCAACAAGCGCACATGCAAGCGGTTATGCCGTTGGTTCACCCAACGCAGTGCGTTCTGGGATGAGCCCTGCGGCACCAGGATACGGAGCCGGTGGCTACCGATTGCCCGCTCGATGGCACCCCGCCAGGTCAGTTCCTCGGGCTTGACCTGCACCAGCTCGGCAACGAAAGGCAAGGCCAACTCATCGACGCCAAGCTCCTGCGCCAGATCACCTCGAAAAGCATGAAAATGCCCGGGCAGGTTCGAGCCTGGCCGTCTCTCAACCTCAGCACGATCCTGCTGTAAGAGCTGCAGGCGGCCATTGAGTTCCTGCTGAACGAGACCTGCATCGAACGCCTTTTGACGCGTGTCAGTAATTTGCTGGGTCAGTATTTCCAGGCGTGCCGCGATCTGCTGCTGATTCTCCTTGAGAGCAGCGGCCGATAACTCATCCGCTAGTCCAAGCCCCTTGGCCAAGCGTTGGTATTGCTCGGCTTTCAGGCGTCGCTTATCGCATTCGCGGACCCAATCAGCAATGCGCCCGCGTAATTGATCTATCCCTGCGCCACCTACTCGCAGGTAGCTCTGGCGATGTTGATCGACCACACCCTTTTGGATCTCAAGCTGACTCCTGCATTGCTCCTGATCCAGTTCGGCCTGTTTGTACTCCGTCTCAAGCCTGTTGGTTTCAGCCAACCATAGGCGATACCCCTGCTCGGCGAACCAGACTGGAAGGATGCCTTCGAGGGCTTGTTTATCTTGCAGCTGTTCTTGCAAGGCCCTGTAACGCTCCCAGCCATCGGCGACCGGTTGCAATGAGCGCTGCTGCTTTCTAGCGGTTTCCAGCTCTCGGTGGATGTCAGTTAGATCATCGAAGCTACTGGCGACCTCGGCAGCCCGCTCGAAGGCGGAGCGGTCATCCAGCACCAACTCGCGAAAGATCTCATCAATACTGTTGAGCTGCTTCAGGCCGGCAGCGCGGTTGAGCAAAGTGAAGGCGTTTTCACCGACCTCGAAGTAATCCCTGAGCCTGGCCAAGAAAGCTTTCTTGCTCGGATAAGGCCAGATACCAGTCCCATCCTTCTCCATCTGACGCAGAGCCCGCATGCCGCCTGAGTGATGCTGGCTGAGCCAATACTCCAGAGTCTGCTCGGGGGACTCGCTTAACAGCCAAAGTTTTTTCAGATCGGACGCCGAGGAGCTTGTGCCCTCGAACCAGAGCACAGCGCCCAGCCGAACCTGCGTACCGTCACGCTCGAGCGTGGCTGCAATGGCGGTTACCGTCCTACCCTGGCGAGCGACATGAGATTGCTCTACACCTCCGTCCCCAGGGCCGGTGACGCCGCGCACATAGGACACCAGATCCCGGTCACTTTCATGTCCACCCGTGGAGGCCAGGTTGTAGCGCGGGTTGGCGCACAGCAAGGTCATCAGAGCATCCACCAGCGTCGTTTTACCGCTCCCCGTCGGGCCGATCACGGCGGTGCCGGAAGGATCGATCTCGGCACGGTGATAGCCCTGAAAGCCGCCCCAGTTATAGAGTTCGATGCTGCTGAGAATGAAGGTCTCGCTGTCACGCCAGAGTAGTGCTTGCTTCACGCCTCGTCCTCCTCAGCACCGGCAGCCGGCGTAGCCGCGCCCTCCACCTGCTCGCGCAGCCAAGCCACGAGTGCCTGCAGGTTCTCCGGGTTGGCCAAGTGGGTAATGATGGGGCGGATGATGACGCGATCATGAGCGTCCAGAGCCGACACCAGACCATGCCCCTTGAGCTGATCCAGCAGTGTGATGATGCGGTTGCGCTCCTTCGCCTCGCTGCCCAGTTCGCCCAGGTAAACCTGCAATTGGGGAATCAGCTCATCAACCGCTACCAGTGCCTGACTGGCGCCCGTACCGCTCTCCTGTTCGTACGCAATGAAATGCTGTCGCAGAATGGCTATCAGCAGGGACTGCTCCAGATTCAGCCTTTGCCGACGCACAAGGGGGTGCGACCAGTCATCCTGCTCGGCTACCTCGCCCTGGCGAACGGTAACAAACACCAGCCCCCGAACCTCGTCGACCCCCATGACAAGGTCGAGGGGTTCCAGAATTCTGTCGACCGCCTCGATATTGGAAAGCGCTGAGCGATACAGGTTGGGCTTGTGACTTTCTTCCAGCAGCCCGTACTTGAGCATTTCCTGTACGGCCTCACGTACCCGTTGCGGCGTCCGGCGCTCATCGACCTGAACAGCGGCGCTCATGAGAGGCTGTTCATCATCCATGCCGTCATCCAACGCCATGGGCTCCACCGTCAGCTCCGTTTCGTCGGTGCCAGAGGCGCCTGCAATTCGATCGAAGATCCCTGCCATGCTCACAACTCCCAATCGATGTCCTTGAGTGCCTCGTGGTCGAGTCCGACATAAGGCAGATTGAAGCGCCAGCGTTGCTCATCCTCGTCAACTAGCTCCACGAGCTGACGCTCCTCTGTCAGCACCTCGATACCTGCCTCGCGCGCCATCGCCAGCCAGAGCGCAAAGGTTTCCAGGTCGTGAACAGGTGGAAGCAAAGACGCAAGCTCCACGAGACTCACGGGGCGACCCTGCTCCACCAGCACAGCCAGGGTGTCATGAATCAGCGCTTCACGATCCAGCCCGTCGAAGGCATCCCAGAAGTCATCATCAATCTGCTCCAACCCCGCAGGCTTCAAACTCAGATCCAGCTCGCCCGTATCATCGTCATCCAGAGTCTTGAAGCGGAGACGCTCGATTGCTGGGACACCGGTAATGGCTACGCCAACTGGTGGTAAACATGCAGGCTTACGGCGTTCTGACTGGCGTTGCCAGTCGACGCTGAGCGCTAGATTGAAGAAGTCGTTGAGTAACTGTCCGACGCGATGATGCTCGGCGGCCAGCCCCGTCTTCATGAAGCCACGAACATCGCGCTCGCTTCGGGCGCGCGCTTGGAGCACAGCCTGCGACTCCCGAACCAGGCGTAACGCCAGCCAGCGCAGCTCACGTTGCTGGGGACGATTCAGCGCCTTTGGAACCGCTGGATGACGAAGGATGGTGCGCAAGCGCTCACGCATGGTTTCCAGCTCAGCGGACTGCCTCAGTTGCTGCTGGAAACTTTCGAAGACACGCCCCTCCGGAGTGTTGAGTAGAGCATCTTGCCCGTCCAACAACCGATCGACGATTTCTCCACGGTGAGACTGCTCGCTGATGATGGAGTGTCGAAGGGCGCGATCCGCCTCGCGCCAAGAGTCTTCAACTCGTCGAAAGTCTGCGCGCAGGCTGGTGGCCAGGTTATATACCTCGCGTATGCCCTCTATCGCCTGCGCTTCATCCAGCACGACGACGTGGCCAGCTTCTACCTGCGCTAGCTCGTGCTCCAAATCCTGGATTCGGCGGCGCAGGCTGGCAATACGGCCAGTTGGGCTGGGGTTCAGACCCGTTTCCAGGTTTTCGATCTCGCGCTGAACCACCGAAAGGCGAGATGCCGTGGAAGTCATGATCCGACTATCCAGCGAATCGACGAACTGGATGGCGGACTCCAACGCGTCGGTTGCATAGATACGACCCTCTCGTTCTACGACCAGACGCCGCTTGATCCATTCACGAAGTTCACGACCTGCTTGGAGATGCGTTGCATCCGGGTCGATTTCGTAAAGCTCCTGGCTGGCATAAGCAGCCAGCATTTCGGACAGCGCTTGCAGCGCATCCTCCATGGGGATCCCATCATGCGCCCGCTCGAACAGCGTGCGCAGGCAGCCCAATACGAGCGGAGCACGCCGCGAGGCAAGCAAAAGCCACGCGGGGTGCTGGCTGCGGGCGGATACATAGCGTTCTGAACGCTGTTGCGCGCTTTCTTCCATGACGGCCACATCGACAAAGGTTGTCTGAGAGCGAGCTTACCAAGCTAACCCGCTGCCTCATGATACGTATTTGTCCTGGCGGGTGGGCTCCGTTTAATGGTCCGCAGGGGCGGTGTCATTTGAATAGAGTGAGTGAAAGGCCAGGCCAGTCGAGGTTTAACGATTTATTCCGGGGGCGCATGTTGGATATTGGCGATTTGGTGGAGGGTTCTGTCGTCACGAGGGTGTATTTGGCTAGTTCGGCGAAGGTG
Organism: Pseudomonas sp. UBA3153; assembly: GCF_002364635.1. Taxonomy (NCBI): domain Bacteria; kingdom Pseudomonadati; phylum Pseudomonadota; class Gammaproteobacteria; order Pseudomonadales; family Pseudomonadaceae; genus Pseudomonas; species Pseudomonas sp. UBA3153. The sequence continues at coordinate 58,444 of NZ_DEYR01000093.1, read as the reverse complement.
TCCCAGTGAGCGCTTGTGGCGGCTCAGTGGTTTTTGCAGGACTGCCACCGACATTCTGCGGTAATCGAGTGCAGCCACGGTGGCTACAGAGCGAAGTCTCGATAACCTATCAGTGAGCTGCTGGTGGATTAGCTGAGTGTGGCATGGGGATAGTGAATTTCCCCGGTGGTATTGCGGGATTTTCAGCTCAACAACGGCGGTGGTAGCTGGCAGGCCTGGGGCGAGTTCAAATGTCAGAAGCTGCGGCTAGAGATGACAGGCGGCGTCGTTACAGCGCTTTGAGCCCAGGAGCTTTTTGCTATTCTGTCGGCCTGTGCCGCGGGACTTCGCTGGCAACGGCTCGCCGTTGCTTCCCCCTGCGGACACCCATTCAACCGTTTCCTGGGGTCACGATGCGGAATCATGTAGTGATTGAGGACTGGGAAGGCGACGGTGCTATTCGCCTACCCGACGACGTTCTGCAGGAGATGGGCGTCGACGTTGGGGACACGCTCTACCTCCTTGAGGAGTACGTGGGTACAACCCGCTGTCTGGTGCTCAGTAAGTCACCGCGCATTCCTGATCGCGTGGATGAGCTGGTTGGCCACTGGGAGTCGTTTGGCAAGGTCTCCGCCGAGATAAACGCCAAGGACGAGTGAGCTAGCTGCCGCACTAACCTCGACGCATCTTGCACGGCCTTGGCCCCTGCGAGGGTAGAGTCTTCCACCAGAAAAGCATCGCTAACGTTGGGGCCTGCGCACTCCTGGGTTGCTTATATGTAAAAGCAACAGCAGAGGGCAACAAAACGGGTTTGTGTGGACGCGGGGGAAGCCCAAAGCGGCAGGCCTTACTGATGGTGTTAATACCTATGACCATGCTGGGCTAAGTCGCTGCCCGTAGGCCGCCAGCCGCTTGTCGAAATTCAGGTTCGGTGAGAAGGCGGCAGGACGAGCTAGGGGCTGGCTAGGTGTCAAAATCGCTGGGGCCCATTTCGTTTTTTGTGCCCGAGATAACCACCCTTAGATACCGCTAAGAGCTATAAACTGCAGGCAGCGAGATAAGGCCAAAGCCTTGCAGGACGGTACTTAGAGGCATTTTTGAACCTTTGCCGCCAACCTAAATACCTGTACCGCATTGGCCTCCGAAGGAGGGGTCGTGGGTTCGAATCCCGCCTGGTGCGCCAGTTCAAGTTTCCAGTATCGGTCGATATCTGAGAAACGCCAGAGCCCGCCACGAGCGGGCTTTTTATTGCTCGTTTTCCCTTCGATCGACAGGCTTTTTTCATTCGATATGTGATCGGCGGCTCTATGGAACTGCACCGCCTTAATTAGTCTAATTCTCCCGAAATCCAATGACTGTCATGTAACGCTGTATATATGGCTAGTGGCTGTTTGGCATCAAGTAGTTAATTCCCTCTGCAATTGGACCCGTCTATGACCCCCCAAAGCGCCCCTCGTAAAAAGGTACTGGTATATAAGTCGCAACTACTGCCTTATTCCGAGACTTTCATTCGTGAACAAACACGGTGCCTGGAAAGTTGGAGAGGAATCCTGGTCGGCGATCAGGTCATGGAGAAAGGTCTTTCCCTCGACGGGCTCGATGTCCGTGTGCTGGGCAAGAAGAACCGTGTCGTTCGCAAGTTGGTCAACACCGTCAACGAATTGCTCGACCGCCCCTCGCGTTCGGCGCTGAGCCAGTTGCGCAAGGAAGACGCCCAACTGCTGCACATCCATTTCGCCACCGAGGCGGTACGCATCTGGCCGTTGATCCGCGCATTGCAGTTGCCGACGCTGGTGACGTTGCACGGCTTCGATATCAACGTGTACCGCGAATACTGGGAGGCCGGCGGTGGCGGGCGACAGTTGAAGCGGTACCCCGAGCGTCTGCTCGAACTCGCCAACTACGAGAAGATCCACTTCCTTGCCGTGTCCGAGGCAATCAAGAAGAGCGCGATCGAGTACGGAATTCCCGAGCACAAGATCAGTGTCAGCTATATCGGCATCGACACCGACCAGTTCGTTCCGGGGCCGATTCCCATGGCCGAGCGCAAGCAGGTGCTGTTCGTCGGGCGGATGGTCGAGAAGAAGGGCTGCGAATACCTGCTCAACGCCTTCGCCGACATCCAGGACGCGTGCCCCGAGAGCGAGTTGCTGATCGTCGGCAACGGCCCGCTCGAGGCGTCGCTGAAGGCCATCGCCGAGGCGCGCGGAGTGCGGGCACGCTTTCTCGGCGCACTGCCCAGCGAGCAGATCCGCACCCTGCTGGGCAGCGCTCGGGTGCTTTGCATGCCCAGCATCACCGCCGAGAACGGCGATGCCGAGGGCCTCGGCATCGTCCTGCTGGAGGCGCAGTCGTCCGGTGTTCCGGTGATCACGTCGGCGCGCGGCGGCGCGCTGGAGGGCATCCAGCATGGCAAGACCGGGTTCGCCCACGAGGAGAAGGACGTCGAGGCGATCAAGGGCTACCTGAAAGAGATCCTGCTCAACGACGAGCTGGCCATAGCCTTCGGTATCGCCGCCCGCGAGCATTGCGTGAACAACATGAACATCAAATCCTGCATGCGTGTTCTCGAGGGTTACTACGACACCTATTCGCGCGCATTCGGGCGCTCCTCCGCGGCAGAGGCGAGCCTGGTGACATCCGCCTCGCGCTGACCTGCACCGTTCGACGACAAAGCCCGCCTTGCGCGGGCTTTGTCGTTTCCGCGCGGGCGATTGCGCCAGGTCGGACCACGCTGTCGCCGACGCCCCGAGCTGGTATGGTTCGGCCTCCAGTCCATCGGAGAACCCGCATGCTTTCGAAGAAAACCCATTGCGCCTGGCTGCTGCCTGTCGCCCTGCTCGCCGGTTGTGCCAGCCATGACGAGGCGCCGTCCGCCGCGTTGCAGCCCGCGGCCACGCCTCCTGCCGAGACCTGCACGGCTAGCGCGGTGCAGTCGCTGATCGGGCATCCGGTCAATCCCGCCGTTCTCGAGCAGGCCCGCCTGCAAGCCGGCGCGCAGCGCGCTCGGGTGCTCAGGCCGGGAACCGCGGTGACGCTCGAATACGACTCCCAGCGGCTGAACCTGGATACCGACGACGCCGACCTGATCACCCGCGCCTCCTGCGGCTGAACCGGACACAGGGACGCCTTCAACGCAGGGAGTGAGCGCAGGTGCCGTCTTTCCAACCGAATCGCGTGCTGCCGTGGTTGCCGTTCCTGGTGATCGCCGCGGTACTCGCGCTGTACCTCAGCCAGCCCCTGCCGTTGCTGGCAGTGCGCAATGCAGTGTTCGACCAGTACCAGCGCTGGCAGCCGCGGGTTTACCGCGACGCGCCGGTGCGTATCGTCGATCTCGACGAGCAGAGCCTGGCGCGGATCGGCCAGTGGCCCTGGCCGCGCACGCGGGTGGCGGAGCTGGTGGAGCGTCTGCAGCAGGCCGGCGCGGCGGCGATCGTGTTCGACGTGCTGTTCGCCGAGCCCGACCGCACCTCCCCGTCCGCGCTCCTGCGCGACACGCCTCTTCCTCCCGCCGTGAGCGCCGAGCTGGCGCGGCTGCCGGACAACGACGAGATGCTCGCCGGCGCGCTGCGCAACGGCGGCGTGGTGCTGGGCTTTGCCGCCGAGCGCGGCGAATCCCGCGGCGAGCTGCCGGCAAGCCGCTTCGGTAGCGTACTGCAGGGGGCTTCGCCGTTGCCCTGGCTGCCGGCGTTCGGCGGCACCGTCGCGGCGCTGCCCGCGCTGCAACGGGCGGCGGCCGGCAACGGCAGCATGACCTTTCTCCCCGACGCCGACGGCGTGGTGCGCCGCGTGCCGTTGTTCCTGCGGGTTGGCGACACCCTCCTGCCGTCGCTGGTGGCCGAAGCGCTGCGGGTCGGCCAGGGCGCACGCAGCTACCGGCTGCGGGTCGACGAGGACAGCGGGATCGAGCAGATCGAGGTCGGCGCCGCGCGGATTCCGACCAGCGCCAGCGGCGAGATGTGGGTGCATTTCACCGAGCATCGACCTTCGCGCAGCCTGACGGCCTGGCAGGTGCTGGCCGGCGAGGCTCCGGCCTCGGCGCTGGCCGGTGCCATCGTGCTGATCGGCACCTCGGCGCAGGGCCTGCAGGACCTGCGCTTCAGTCCGCTGGGCGGAATCATTCCGGGCGTCGAGGTGCATGCCCAGGCGCTGGAACAGGTGCTCGGCGGCGACTACCTGACCCGTCCCGGCTGGGCGATGGCGGTGGAAACCGTGCTGGTGCTGCTCGGCGGGATACTTCTCAGCCTGCTCGCCCTGCGCAGTCGCGCGCTGGTGTCGACACTGGTCGGCGGTGCGGTCCTGCTCGCGTTGAACGCCGCCGGCTGGCTGGCGTTCGCCCGCTACCAGTTGCTGCTCGACCTGTTCGTACCCTCGCTCGGGCTGGGCGTGGTGTTCATCGTTGCCAGCATCGTCCGGCACATGGCCGCCGAGCGCGAGCAGCGCTGGGTGCGCGAGGCGTTCTCCCGCTACGTGTCGCCGAACCTGGTGGCGCACCTGATGAAGAATCCCGGGCAGTTGCAACTGGGCGGCCAGCGGCAGCAGTGCAGCTTCGTCTTCACCGACCTGACCGGCTACACCCGGTTGATGGAAAGCCAGCCGGCGGAAGAGGCGGTGGGCCTGCTCAACGATTACCTGGAGGGCATCATCCGCATCGCCTTCGCGCATGACGGCACCCTCGACCGGATCGTCGGCGACGCCGTGGCGATCATGTTTTCCGCGCCCGTGCCGCAGGCCGATCATCCGGCCCGCGCGCTGGCTTGCGGCCAGGCCATCCAGCGTTTCACCGAGGACTACGCCGCCGCCCTGCAAGCCAGCGGCACGCCGTTCGGGCTGACGCGCATCGGTGTGCACAGCGGCGAAGTGGTGGTCGGCAACTTCGGAGGCTCGGCGATCTTCGATTACCGCGCGCTGGGCGACCCGGTGAACACCGCCTCGCGCCTGGAAAGCCTGAACCAGCACATCGGCACCACGCTGTGCGTGTCCGCGGCGATCCGCGAGCACTGCCCATGGGCACCCATGCGGGCGGTCGGAAGCGTGGTGCTGAAAGGCAAGAGCGAGCCGGTGGCGGTGTTCGAACCGCTGCGCGGCGAGGCGGCAGATGAACAGTACGACGCGGCTTTCGCCCTGCTGGAGCAGGACCCGGCCGGCGCCCTAGAGGCCTTCGAGGCGCTGCATGCCACGCGACCGGACGACGGCCTGGTGGCTTTCCACCTGCACCGGCTGCGCGCCGGCGAACGCGGCGCGCAGTGGGCGATGACACGCAAGTAAGGCGTTAGCGGACCAGCACTTCGACGCGGCGGTTCTTCGGCTCCGCGGTGTCGTCGGGCGTCTTCACCAGCAGGTTGCGTTCGCCGTGGGAGGTGACCACCAGCTCCAGCACCTGCACGCCGTTGTCGCGCAACAGCTTGGCGATGGTTTCCGCGCGTTTCTGGCCGATCTTCTCGTTCCACGCCGCGCCGCTCTCGGTGTCGGTGTGGCCGATCACCGACACCGCCGACGGGCCTCGGGAGATGATCGTCTTGAGCACTTCCTGCAGCGCCAGCTTGGATTCGTCGGTGAGCACCGCGCCGCCGGACTTGAAGTACAGCAGGTAGCTCACTGGCAGCGCCGGCTGCGCGTTCAGCGCGGGGGTGAAATCCGCCGCGATGCGCTGTGGCTCCACGGGCACTGCGGTCTGGGCTGCCTTGCCGTCGAGCATCACGCCCTGCTGCTTCTGGTTGACCAGCGTGGTGCCTTGGGCGGTACTGACGGTGATCGCGCCGGTGCTGCCATCCGGGCTTTCCATCAGCACCACGTAGGACGAAGGCTTGCTGGCGCAGCCGCTGGCGAGCAGCGCGAACAGCAGCAGGCCGAACAGGCGAGTCATCATCGGCCTGCCTCCTCGACCTTGACCAGGAAATGCGTGCCGCGCACGCCGATGGTGCCGGTCGGCGTATGCACCTCGACCGCTTCCGGCTTGAGCTTGGCGATCACCCCGGAGATGTAGTTCAGCGTTCCGCGGCTGATGTTGGCGTTGAGCTTGAGATCGCCCTTGGCCGGCTCGTAGAGGTATTCGTCGACCTTAAGTTCGCTGTTCGGGCCGAAGGACATCAGCGTGCTGTCCTCGAAGGTCACGCCGAGCGTGCCGGCCGGCCCGGTGCGCAGGCTGGAGCCGACCTGCAGCGGCATGCCGGCGCTCGCCGGCCGGGCGACGCCATCGGTCACGACGAAGGCTTCTCCGCTGACTTTCATCACGTAGCCGATGGGCTTGTCGCCAGGTTCTTCCGCGTGGGCGAGGCAGGCGACGAGGAGCAGGCCGGCGAGCGTGCGGGGTGAGGTCTTTTTATTGAAAAGCATATAACCTCCAGTGAGTGGGTCAGAGTCCGCGACGACGGACATCGGCAGTACGGCCCGTAACTCGAACGCGCCGCAGCACCAGGCTGCAGGCCGGAGAATACGGGCCGTCGATGAGGAGCAGATTGCAGTATGACATCATGGATATTCAAGTTCAGATTCCAGAGCTGGACGGTCTTGCTGGCGGGGTTTTTCGTCCTGCAGATGCTGCCGATCCTGGCCCTGAATCTGGGCGTCGATCCGAAGCAGGCGCTGCTGCTTTCGTTCCTCTGCGTGCTGGTGACTCTGCCCACCGTGCTGTTCGGCTTCCGCAGCATGAACCGCACCATCGATACCCTGGCCGAAGACACCCGGCTGATCCGCGATCTCGACTTTTCCGGAAGGCTGCCGCAGGAGTCTGTGTTCTTCGAGGTGGACAGCCTGAGCCGCAACCACGCCGAGATGAAGGCCGCGCTGCAGCGCCAGACGCGGACCCTGCAGGAAACCCAGCACAAGCTCTCCAGCCTGGTGGAAAACGGCCTGCTGCTCTCCTCCGAGCGCGACCGCACCGCGCTGCTGCGGCACATCCTGCTTGAAGGCAAGCGCATCTGTAACGCCGATGCCGCGACCATGTACCTGAAGACCGAGCACGACAGCCTGCGCTTCGCGCTGCGCTCGATGGACGATGCGCTGCCGTCCTTCGAGATTCCGCTGCACGACCCGCTCAGCGGCGCGCCCAACGAAAAACACGTGTCCACCTACGTGGCGTTGCACAACGAGGCGGTGCTGATCGACGACGTCTACGGCGAGACCCGTTTCGACCTCAGCGGCACGCGTCACTACGACAGCGAGTCCGGCTACCGCACCGTGTCGATGCTCGCGGTGCCCCTGGCGCCGCGGCAGGGAGAGGTGATCGGCGTGCTGCAGTTCATGAACGCCATCGACCCACAGAGCGGCGATGTGATTGCCTTTCCACGTCAGGTCCTGAGCTTCGTCGAGGCGCTCGCCTCGCAGTCGGCGATGGCGCTGGAGAACCACAACCTGATCGATGCGCAGAAGGTTCTGATCGATTCGATGATCGAGATCCTCGCCGGCGCCATCGATGCCAAGAGCCCTTACACCGGTGGACACTGCGAGCGCGTGCCGGACCTGGCGATCATGCTCGCCGAAGAGGCTTGCAAGGTCAGCGAAGGGCCGCTGGCGGACTTCAACTTCGCCAGCGCCGACGAGTGGCGCGAGTTCCGCATCGGTGCCTGGCTGCACGACTGCGGCAAGATCACCACGCCCGAGCATGTGGTGGACAAGGCGACCAAACTGGAAACCGTCTACAACCGCATCCACGAGGTGCGCATGCGCTTCGAGGTACTGCTGCGCGATGCCGACATCGCCCGCCTGGAAGCGCTGCGCGAGGGAGAGGACGAGGCGCGGGTGGAGGCGCGATATCGGGACGAAGTGGCCCAGCTGCACGCGGATTTCGCCATCGTCGCCGAATGCAACATCGGTGGCGAGCTGATGGCCGAGGAACGCATCGAGGCGCTGCGACGCCTCTCCGAGCGCCGCTGGGTCCGCCACTTCGACGACCGCCTGGGGCTCTCGCACGGCGAGCTCGAGCGTCTGCAGGCGGTTCCGGTGCAGCCGCTGCCGACGGTCGAACAGTTGCTCGCGGACAAGCCGGCGCACCTGCTGCCGCGCCCGCCGGGTAAAGCGCTGGACCCGAAATACGGCTTCAAGATCAACGTCCCCGAGCACCTGTACAACCATGGCGAGCTCTACAACCTGAGCATCAGCCGCGGCACCCTGACCGAGGAGGAGCGCTTCAAGGTCAACGAGCACATCATCCAGACCATCGTGATGCTCGAGAACCTGGCGCTGCCGGCCAACCTCAAGCGCGTGCCGGAGTACGCCGGCACCCATCACGAGACACTGCTGGGCACCGGCTACCCGCGGCAGCTGGACCGCAACAGCCTGTCGATTCCGGCGCGGATCATGGCGATCGCCGACGTCTTCGAGGCGCTGACGGCTTCGGACCGGCCGTACAAGAAAGCCAAGACGCTCTCCGAGTCGATCCGCATCCTCGCCAACCTGCGCGACAAGGGCCATATCGATGCGGACCTGTTCGCGCTGTTCCTGCGCGCCGGCCTGCACCTGCGCTATGGCGCGCGCTACCTGCACGCCGAGCAGATGGACGAGGTGGATGTCGAGGCGTATCTGGGGGCCTGCGCGGCCTGACGACGCTGCGCCGTCAGGCGCGGCGGCAGGGAATCTACTGAGACGGCGTTTCGTCGTCCTTCTTCAGGCACTTGGCCAGCAGCGTGGTGAGCGTCTGCCGGTCCGCCGGGTCCAGCGGCGCGAACATCTCTTCCTCGCACTGGTGGATCAACTCCTGGGCGCGATTCATCGTCTGCAATCCGTCGGTATTGAGGTACAGGCGAAATCGTCGCTGGTCCTGTTCGTCACGGCAGCGGCAGATCAACCCATGGGTTTCCAGTTCGCGGACGCGGCGGGTGATATAGGCCTTGTCGATGCCGCTCAGCCGCGCCAGGTCCTGTGGGCTCAGGCCGGGCTCTATCTCGAGCATCTCCAGCATGTGAGCGTCGGGCGGGTTCAGCGGTACGCCGGCTTCTTGGAATTTCGACAGGATGTTTCGTCGAAGCTTCAGGAAGACCCAGCGCAGCGCGCGGGACAGGTCGGGTTCGGACATTCGTCGGGCCGGAAAGTAAGGGATGAGAAAATATAGTTGATCATGTCAACTATCTGCAATTAAAGTTACCCGATATCAATAATGACGTCGCCCCCTTTCCGGGGCCCCGCGCCCTCTTTAGCCAGGTTTTCCCAGCCGAGCCGTTCCGAGCGTGCCCGGTCGTTTACTCAATTTCGTGAGGAAAAGTCATGCGATCACCCTACGCCATGCGTGCGCTGGTTCCGGCCCTGGCAGCAGCCCTCGTTCTCGTCGGCTGTGGCAAGCAGGAAGCTCCAAAGCAGGCACCGAGCGCACCTCAGGTCGGTGTGGTCACGCTGCAGGCGCAGCCTTACGCGAGCACCTTCGAGCTGCCGGGCCGCACCTCGGCCTTCCGTATCGCCGAAGTGCGTCCGCAGGTGAGCGGCATCATCCTCAAGCGCCTGTTCAAGGAAGGCAGCGAGGTCAAGGTCAACGATCAGCTCTATCAGATCGATCCGGCCACCTACCAGGCGACCCTCAAGAGCGCCGAAGCGACGCTCGCTTCGGCGCGTTCGCGTTCCGACCGCTACAAGGCGCTGGTCGCCGATCAGGCCGTCAGCCGCCAGGACTACGACGAGGCGCGCGCCGCCACGCTGGAGGCCGAGGCAGCGCTGGAGCAGGCGCGCATCAATGTGCGCTACACCAAGGTCCTGGCGCCGATCAGCGGCCGCATCGGGCGCTCGATGGTGACCGAGGGGGCGCTGGTCAACACCGGCCAGGCCGATGCGATGGCGATCATCCAGCAGCTCGATCCGATCTACGTCGATGTCACCCAGGCGTCCAAGCAGATGCTCCAGCTGCGTCGCGATCTCGACAGCGGCCAGTTGCAGAAGGCCGGCGATAATGCCGCCAAGGTTACTCTGACCTTGGAGGACGGCAGCACCTACGCCCACGAGGGCACGCTCGAGTTCTCCGAAGTCAGCGTCGACGAGGGCACCGGCTCAGTGACCCTGCGCGCGGTCTTCCCCAACCCAGACCACATGCTGCTGCCGGGAATGTTCGTGCATGCCGAGCTGGTGGGCGGCGTGCGCAGCGAGGCCATTCTGGTGCCTCAGCAGGGCGTGACGCGCAATCCGAAAGGTGAGGCGGTCGCGATGGTGGTGAACGCCGAGAACAAGGTCGAAACCCGTGTACTCAAGGCTGACCGCGCCGTCGGTAACCAGTGGCTGGTCAGCGAAGGCCTCAAGGCCGGCGACCGGGTCATTACCGAAGGCCTGCAGTATGTTCAAGCCGGCGCCGAAGTGAAGGCCGGTCCGGCAAGCAACGTTCAGGGCAATTCCGCCAAACCCGCGCCGGCCAACGGCGACCAGGGTCAGCAGTAAGGCGCAGAGGCTCGCCCCCATATGTCCAGATTCTTTATCGATCGACCGATCTTCGCTTGGGTTATTGCGCTGGTGATCATGCTCGCTGGTGCCCTGTCCATCCTCAAGCTGCCGATCAACCAGTACCCGAGCATCGCGCCGCCGGCTGTCGGCATCCAGGTCACCTATCCCGGCGCCTCGGCGCAGACCGTGCAGGACACGGTGGTGCAGGTGATCGAGCAGCAGATGAACGGCATCGACGGTCTGCGTTACATCAGCTCGGAGAGCAACTCCGACGGCAGCATGACCATCACCGTGACCTTCGAGCAGGGCACCAACCCCGACATCGCCCAGGTCCAGGTACAGAACAAGCTGCAACTCGCCACCCCGCTGTTGCCGCAGGAGGTCCAGCAACAGGGCATCCGGGTGACCAAGGCGGTGAAGAACTTCCTCATGGTGATCGGCCTGGTCTCGACCGACGGCAGCATGAACAGGAACGACCTGGCGAACTACATCGTCTCCAACATCCAGGACCCGATTTCGCGGACCAAGGGTGTCGGTGACTTCCAGGTCTTCGGTGCGCAGTACGCCATGCGCATCTGGCTCGATCCGGCCAAGCTGAACAACTTCCAGCTGACCCCGGTGGACGTGCGCACCGCGATCCAGGCGCAGAACGTCCAGGTGTCCTCCGGCCAGCTCGGCGGCCTGCCTGCCGTACCGGGCCAGCAGCTCAACGCCACCATCGTCGGCAAGACCCGCCTGCAGACCGCCGAGCAGTTCAGCGCGATCCTGCTCAAGGTCAACCCGGACGGCTCCCAGGTGCGTCTCGGCGATGTGGCCAAGGTCGAACTGGGCGGCGAGAACTACGCGATCAGCGCGCAGTACAACGGCAACCCCGCGTCGGGCCTGGCGATCAAGCTGGCCACTGGCGCCAACGCGCTGGAAACCGCCAAGGCGATCCGCGCCACCGTCGACCGGCTGAAGCCGTTCTTCCCGGCCGGCGTCGAGGCGGTGTTTCCCTACGACACCACGCCGGTGGTGTCCGCTTCCATCGAAGGGGTGGTGCACACGCTGGGCGAAGCCATCGTGCTGGTCTTCCTGGTGATGTTCCTGTTCCTGCAGAACTTCCGTGCCACGCTGATCCCGACCCTGGCGGTGCCGGTGGTGCTGCTGGGAACCTTCGGCGTTCTCGCCGCCTGCGGCTTCACCATCAACACGCTGACCATGTTCGCCATGGTCCTGGCCATCGGCCTGCTGGTGGACGATGCGATCGTGGTGGTGGAGAACGTCGAGCGGGTGATGACCGAGGAAGGCCTGTCGCCGCTGGAGGCCACTCGCAAATCCATGGGGCAGATCCAGGGTGCGCTGGTCGGCATCGCTCTGGTGCTTTCCGCGGTGTTCCTGCCGATGGCGTTCTTTGGCGGTTCCACCGGGGTGATCTACCGGCAGTTCTCGATCACCATCGTGTCGGCCATGGCGCTCTCGGTGCTGGTTGCCCTGGTATTCACTCCGGCGCTCTGCGCGACCTTGCTCAAGCCGGTGAAAAAGGGTGACCACGGCGAAGGCAAGCGCGGCTTCTTCGGCTGGTTCAACCGCTCCTTCGAGCGCGGCGTGCACCGCTACGAACGCAGCGTGGGGTCCATCCTCAGGCACAAGGCGCCCTACCTGCTGATGTATCTGGTGATCGTCGGCATCATGGTCTGGATGTTCACCCGTATTCCCACCGCGTTCCTTCCCGAGGAAGACCAGGGCGTGCTGTTCGCCCAGGTACAGACGCCGGTCGGTTCGACCGCCGAGCGCACCCAGGCGGTGGTGGACCAGATGCGCGAGTACCTGCTCAAGGACGAATCGAGCACGGTCAGTTCGGTGTTCACCGTGACGGGCTTCAACTTCGCCGGCCGCGGGCAGAGTTCGGGCATGGCCTTCATCATGCTCAAGCCCTGGGCGGACCGCACCGACAAGGGCAACGACGTGTTCTCCCTCGCCGGGCGCGCGCAGGCGCATTTCTTCGCCTTCCGCGATGCCATGGTGTTCGCTTTCGCCCCGCCGGCAGTGCTGGAACTGGGCAACGCCACAGGCTTCGACTTCTACTTGCAGGATCAGGCGGGTGTCGGTCACGAGGCCCTCAATCAGGCCGCCGGCAAGTTCATGGCGCTCGCGTCGAAGAATCCGGCGCTCGCTCGCACCCGCATCAACGGCGTCGCCGACGAGCCGCAATACCAGCTCGAGATCGACGACGAGAAGGCGCGTGCCCATGGCGTCAGCCTGGCGGATATCAATGACACGGTGAGCATTGCCTGGGGGTCCAGCTACGTGAACGACTTCATCGACCGCGGTCGGGTGAAGAAGGTCTATCTGCAGGGACAGCCCAATGCACGGATGTCTCCTGACGACCTGAACAAGTGGTACGTGCGCAACGCCGACGGGCAGATGGTGCCCTTCAGCGCCTTCTCCAGCGGCCGCTGGATCTACGGTTCGCCGAAGCTGTCACGCTACAACGGCGTGTCGGCGATCGAGATCCTCGGCGAGCCGGCCCCCGGCCAGAGCACCGGCGCGGCGATGGCGGCGGTCGAGGAGATCATGAAGGAGATGCCTGACGGTATCGGTTATTCCTGGACCGGCCTGTCCTACGAGGAACGGCTGTCCGGCTCGCAGGCTCCGGCGCTCTACGCGCTGTCGCTGCTGGTGGTATTCCTCTGCCTGGCGGCGCTCTACGAGAGCTGGTCGATTCCGTTCTCGGTGATGCTGGTGGTGCCGCTGGGGATCATCGGGGCGCTGTTGTTCACCAGCTGGCGCGGCCTGTCCAACGACGTGTTCTTCCAGGTCGGGCTGCTGACCACCATCGGTCTGGCGGCGAAGAACGCGATCCTCATCGTCGAGTTCGCCAAGGAGCTGCACGAGCAGGGCAAATCCCTGACCGAGGCGGCGATCGAGGCCTGCCGGCTGCGCTTGCGGCCGATCATCATGACCTCGCTGGCGTTCATCCTCGGCGTGGTGCCGCTGGCGATCTCTAACGGCGCCGGATCGGGCAGCCAGCACGCGATCGGTACTGGGGTGATCGGCGGCATGCTGTCGGCCACCGTCCTGGCGATCTTCTGGGTGCCGCTGTTCTACGTAATGGTCAGCTCGATAGCCAAGGACAAACGTCCGAAGGCCACGAGCGAGGAGGCCGAGCAATGAAAAAGTCTCTCTTGAGCCTGGCGCTGCTCAGCGCCCTGACGGGTTGCTCGCTGATCCCCGACTACCAGCGCCCCGCGGCACCGGTGGACGCGGCCTACCCGGCCGGCGACGTCTATCCGGAGTCCAACACCGCCGGCGGCACGCCCGCCGCCGAGCTGGGCTGGCGCGAGTTCTTCCAGGACGCCGACCTGCAACTGCTGATCAGTAGCGCCCTGCAGAACAACCGCGACCTGCGCGTCGCCGCGCTGAACGTCGATGCCTACCGCGCGCAGTACCGCATCCAGCGCGCCGAGCTGTATCCGCAGGTCGGCATCGGCAGCGGCGCCACGCGCCAGCGTCTGCCGGCGGACCTGTCGCGCTCGGACGAGGCGTCCATCAGCAGCCAGTACAGCGCCACCGTCGGCATTAGCGCCTGGGAGCTGGACCTCTTCGGTCGCCTGCGCAGCCTCAATGAACAGGCTCTGGAGCAGTACTTCGCCACCGCCGAAGCGCAGCGCAGCACGCAGATCAGCCTGGTGGCGAGCGTCGCCAACGCCTGGTTCACCCTGCAGGCGGACCAGGCGCTGCTCAAGCTCGCCAACGACACGCTGGGCACCTACCAGCGCACCTACGAGCTGAGCCAGCGCACCTTCGACGTCGGCGCCAGCTCGGCGCTGGACCTGCGCCAGGCGCGCACTTCGGTGGACAGCGCACGCGTCAGCGTGGCGCAGTACCGCCGCCAGGTCGCCCAGGACCGCAACGCGCTGGCCCTGCTGCTCGGCGGTCCGCTGCCGCAGAACCTGCAGCCGGACGACGACCTGTACGCCGTGCAGCTGGCGGAAGTCCCGGCCGGCCTGCCTTCCGAACTGCTGCAGCGCCGCCCGGACATCCTTGCCGCCGAGCACAACCTGAAGGCCGCCAACGCGGTGATCGGCGCCGCCCGCGCGGCGTTCTTCCCGAGCATCACGCTGACGGCCAACGCCGGTACGGCGAGCAGCCAGCTGTCCGGCCTGTTCGACGGCGGCTCGGGGACCTGGCTGTTCGAGCCGCAGATCAACCTGCCGATCTTCACCGCCGGTAGCCTGAGCGCCAGCCTGGATGCCATCGAGATCGCCAAGAACATCGAAGTGGCGGACTACGAGAAAACCATCCAGACCGCGTTCCAGGAAGTCTCCGACGGTCTCGTCGCGCGGCAGACCTACCGCGAGCAGCTCGAGGCCCAGCGTCAACTGGTGGCCAGTACCGAGGACTACTACAAACTCGCCGATCGCCGTTACCGCGGTGGCGTGGACAGCTACCTGATCCTGCTCGATGCACAGCGCCAGCTGTTCAGCGTGCAGCAGAACATGATCGGTGACCGTCTCGCCCAGCTGACCAGCGAAGTGAACCTGTACAAGGCCCTCGGTGGCGGTTGGCAGGAACGCACCGCGCCGCTGGTGCCGGTGGCCAGCGCCAACTGACGTCACCCGTTGCAGGCAAAACGCCCGGCATCCGCCGGGCGTTTTCGTCTCCATCGCGTAACGGTGCGCGCGGCGCGCCCTGCGACGGCTCGGCTCCACGGCCGCACGACGCCTCGTGGCGCAAACGCTGTCGGGTGTTTTTGGTTTTTGTAACGGTGTGCATGGCGCACCCTACGAGCCCCGCTGGCAAGACGTAGGGTGCGCCATGCGCACCGATACCAGGCTACGTCGGGCAAACCAGACCGCTAGAGCACACCGCGCTCGCGCAGCGCCGACACTTCGCTCGCCGCCATCCCCAGCCATTCGCGCAGCACCTGTTCGCTGTGCTCGCCGAGCAACGGCGGGGCGTTGCGGTATTCCACGGGGGTTTCCGAGAGGCGGATCGGGCTGGCCACCTGCGGCACGCTGCCGGCCAGCGGATGCGGCAGCTCGACGCGCAGGCCACGGGCGATCACCTGCGGATCGGCGAACACCTGGGCCAAGTCGTTTATCGGCCCGCAGGGCACGCCGGCCTGCTCCAGCGCGGCGACCCATTCGGCGGTGGTCCTGAACACCGTGGCCTGGCGGATCAGCGGGATCAGTTCTCCACGGTGGGCGACCCGCGCCCGGTTGCTGGCGAAGCGCGGATCGTCCGCCCACTCGGGGTGTCCGGCGACTTCGCAGAATTTGCGGAACTGGCCGTCGTTGCCAACGGTGAGGATGAAGTCGCCATCGGCGGTGGGGAAATCCTGGTAGGGCACGATGTTCGGGTGCGCGTTGCCCAGGCGTTTCGGCGCGACGCCGGTGGTCAGGTAGTTCAGCGCCTGGTTGCCCAGGCAGGCGACCTGCACGTCGAGCAGCGCCATGTCGATGTGCTGGCCCAGGCCGCTGCGCTCGCGCTGGTTCAGCGCGGCGAGCACCGCGACCGCCGAGTAGAGCCCGGTGAGGATGTCGGTCAGGGCCACCCCGACTTTCACCGGGCCGGCGCCGGTTTCGTCGTCGCTGCGCCCGGTCAGGCTCATCAGCCCGCCGAGGCCCTGGATCATGAAGTCGTAGCCAGCGCGTTTGGCGTAGGGGCCGGTCTGGCCGAAGCCGGTGATCGAGCAGTAGATCAGCCGCGGGTTCAGCGTTTTCAGCGTCGCATAGTCCAGCCCGTAGGCGGCCAACCCGCCGACCTTGAAGTTCTCCAGTACCACGTCGGCCTTGGCCGCCAGCTCGCGGACGATGCGCTGGCCTTCGGACTGGGTGAAGTCCAGGGTCAGCGACTGCTTGTTGCGGTTCGCCGAGAGATAGTAGGCGGCCTCGGCGGTGTTCTCGCCGGCCTCATCGCGCAGGAACGGCGGGCCCCAGTGACGGGTGTCGTCGCCGACGCCGGGGCGCTCGACCTTGACCACCTCGGCGCCGAGGTCGGCGAGGATCTGCCCGGCCCAGGGCCCGGCGAGCACGCGGGACAGGTCGAGTACACGGATGTGGGACAACGCACCGGGCATGATGAAGCTCCTCGTAGGGTGGATGGCGCTTTATCCATCCACCAAGGGATGCAGGCTGGTGGGTGAGAAACGATCGGCGGGCACGGATCGCCAGCAAGCTCGCTCCTACACGTGCGCGGGGTGGCCTAGAAGAACGCCTGGATACCGGTCTGCGCGCGGCCGAGGATCAGCGCATGCACGTCGTGGGTGCCTTCGTAGGTGTTCACCACCTCGAGGTTGACCAGGTGCCGGGCGATGCCGAACTCGTCGGAGATGCCGTTGCCGCCGAGCATGTCGCGGGCCAGGCGGGCGACGTCCAGCGCCTTGCCGCAGCTGTTGCGCTTCATGATCGAGGTGATCTCCACCGCCGCGGTGCCTTCGTCCTTCATCCGCCCCAGGCGCAGGCAGCCTTGCAGCGCCAGGGTGATTTCGGTTTGCATGTCGGCCAGCTTCTTCTGGATCAGCTGATTGGCCGCCAGCGGGCGACCGAACTGCTGGCGGTCAAGGGTGTACTGGCGCGCGGTATGCCAGCAGAACTCGGCGGCGCCCAGTGCGCCCCAGCTGATGCCGTAGCGCGCGGAATTGAGGCAGGTGAACGGGCCTTTCAGGCCGCGCACGTCGGGGAAGGCGTTCTCTTCCGGGCAGAACACGTTGTCCATCACGATCTCGCCGGTGATCGAGGCGCGCAGGCCGACCTTGCCGTGGATCGCCGGTGTGCTCAGGCCGTCCCAGCCCTTTTCCAGCACGAAGCCGCGGATCTCGCCGGCGTCGTCCTTGGCCCAGACCACGAACACGTCGGCGATTGGGCTGTTGGTGATCCACATCTTGCTACCGGTCAGGCGATAGCCGCCGTCGACCTTCTTCGCCCGGGTGATCATCGAGCCCGGGTCGGAGCCGTGGTTCGGCTCGGTCAGGCCGAAGCAGCCGATGTACTCGCCGCTGGCCAGCTTGGGCAGGTATTTCTGCCGGGTCGCCTCGTTGCCGAATTCGAAGATCGGCACCATCACCAGCGAGGACTGCACGCTCATCATCGAGCGGTAGCCCGAGTCGATGCGCTCCACCTCGCGGGCGATCAGCCCGTAGCACACGTAGTTCAGCCCGCTGCCGCCGTAGGCTTCGGGGATGGTGGCGCCGAGCAGGCCGGTATCACCCATCTCACGGAAGATCGCCGGGTCGGTCTTTTCGTGGCGGAAGGCTTCCAGCACGCGCGGCGCCAGTTTGTCCTGGGCGAACTGCTGGGCGCTGTCGCGGACCATGCGTTCTTCTTCGCTGAGTTGCTGATCGAGCAGCAGCGGGTCGATCCAGTTGAAGCTTGCCTTGCCGGCCATGAAAACGTCCTCGTGCGGGAGTGAAGGGGGCCTGCGCGCGGAGGGCTTCAGCCACCGCCCACGCAGGCCGTCATGGGTTCTAGCCTAGGCAGCCCAGAGCGGACTGACAAACGAGGATTTCGCAGGCCATTGTGCGAATACCTCACTCCGGGATAGTTTCAACCGGTAAATAAGTGGCTGATCAGTGAGGGCTTCGCATAGATGCGCCGGAAGATTCCCAGCACCGCGGCGTTGATCGCCTTCGAGGCCTCGGCCCGCCACGAGAGTTTCACCCGCGCCGCCGAGGAACTGTCGCTGACCCAGGGCGCGGTCTGCAGGCAGATCGGCACGCTGGAACAGTTCCTCGGGGTCGCGCTGTTTCGCCGCTCGCGACGCGGGGTCAGGCTCACCGAGGCCGGGCTCGCCTATTCCCGGCGGGTGGCGGCGCAGCTCGACGCGGTGGAGCGCGACACCCTGGCGGTGATGGGCCAGCAGGGCAACCAGGCCGTGGAACTGGCGCTGGTGCCGACCTTCGGCACGCAGTGGCTGCTGCCGCGGCTGAAGGCCTTCCAGCGCCTGCACCCGGAAGTCACCGTGCACCTGACCAACCGCACGCGGCCTTTCCTCTTCGCCGACACCGCCTTCGACGCGGCGATCTACTTCGGCGACGCCAACTGGTCGGGCACCCAGTCGCATTACCTCATGCCGGAGAACTCGCTGCCGGTGTGCAGCCCGGAACTGCTCGAAGGCCGTGGCGAACTGAGCGCGGCGCAGATCGCCCGCCTGCCGCTGCTGCAGCAGACCACCCGGCCCTACGCCTGGCGCCAGTGGTTCGGGTCGCTGGGCATGAACGTCGCGGGGGACCTCGGCGGGCCGCGCTACGAGTTGTTTTCCATGCTCGCCCAGGCCGCCGAGCATGCGATGGGTGTGGCTTTGATCCCGCCGTTCCTGATCCAGCGTGAGCTGGCCGAGGGCCGCCTGGTGATCGCTAAGGAACACGCCTGCCTCAGCGACAAGGCCTATTACCTGATGATTCCCGAGCGCAAGGTGGAGTCCGCCGCGCTGATCGCCTTCCGCGACTGGCTGCTGGAGCAGGCCCGCGATTACCGCGAGACGCCGTCGCGCTGATGGCCAAAGGCCGCCTGTACATCCGTACTATTGGTTCATTCCCTCCCCGGAACTAGCGTTCCACACAGCCCGCATGTCTGCCGCCTCAGGGCGTCAGGCGCTGCTTGTGGGCGCATAACGACAATCGTCCGTCCCCAGGAGGAGAACATGAAAGCCTTCGCTCTCGTCGCCCTAGGTCTCGCACTGACCGGCTGCGCTGCGCCCGGCCAGCAACAGGCCACCCAGGCTTCGCAGAAATTCGACGTCGCCTACATCAGCCAGAACCTGGTATCCGGCAAGACCACCTCAAACGACGTGGTCAGCCACTTCGGCCACCCGGATTCGCGCAGCGTGTCGAGCACCGGCGAAGAGCGCTGGACCTACCGCCGGCAGACCACCACCGGCTCATCCGGCAGCCTGATGGATTCGCTGCCGACGAGTCTCAAGCGCCGCCTTAACAACACCGCGGCGAAGAGCGAATACGGTTCCGACGTGCTCGGCATGGCCGACTCGCTGCTCAGTGGCGAGGGTGATGGCCTGGTCAATGCGGTCGCCAACAACGGCGCCGCCGCGCCTGCGCCGCAGGCCTCTCTGCTGACCATCTACCTGCGTAAGGGCGTTGTCTCGCGCTTCGATTACTGACCGCCGGCCACGCGTCGCGCCGCTGTCCGGCGCGGCCGGGACGCGGCTACCATGGCCGCACCGGGCCCAGTGGGCGCGCCGATTTCCAGCAGGAACCCGTCGCATGGAACGCATCATCGTCGCCGACGACCATCCGATTTTCCGCGAAGGGCTGTCGCGCATCGTCCGCCGGATGATGCCCGCGGCGCACATCGAGGAGGCCGCCAACCTCGACGCCGTGCTGGCGCTGGCCCGCCAGGCGCCGCCGGAAGTGCTGATCCTCGACCTGATGTTTCCCGGCCTGAGCGTGCCCGCGTCGATCCGCTCGCTACGTCAGGAATTCAATCGCTCCTCGATCATCATCGTTTCGATGATCGACGATGAGGCGCAGATCGATCAGGTGATGGCGGCCGGTGCCGACGGCTTCGTCGGCAAGTCGCTGCCACCGGACGAGATCGGCGAGGCGATCCTGGCGATCCGCGCGGGCGAGTTCGTGGTTCGCTACGTCCGCGGCGGGATTCTCGGACAGAGCCCGGAGCGGGCGCGTGTGCAAGGCCTGACGCCGCGCCAGCAGGAGGTGCTGCGGCTGCTCACCGCCGGCCTGTCGAACAAGGAAATCGCCCGCGAGCTGGACATATCGCCCTTCACCGCGCGCCTGCACGTCTCCTCGTTGCTGCAGTCGCTCGGCGTCGCCAGCCGTAGCGCCGCCGCGGCGCTCGGCGCCAGTGCCGGGCTGCTCGTGCGGCGCTGATCAGGCCGACTGCGCCTGCAGGTCGAGTTTCAGCGCCAACAGCATCGAACGCAGCTCCGCCGGCCGTACCGGCTTCGCCAGCACCGGCACCTGGGTGTCGTTCAACGCCTGCTGCGCCTTTCGCACGTCGTGCCCGGTGATCACGATCGCCGGCACGCGGCGACCGTGCAGGCGGTTGAGGTAGTCGATGCAGTCGGCGCCGGACATGCTGCGGCCGAGATCGAAATCGGTGATCACCAGATCGAAGTCCGCCGTGGTGTCCAGCGCCGAGGTGGCGCTGTGCACCTCGCACCCCCATTTCTGCAGCAGCGTGGCGGTGGCCAGCAGCACGTCGCGGTCGTCTTCGATCAGCAGCACGCGCAGGCCGGTGAGCAGGCGCCGGTTGGAGCCCTCGTTCTGCGCGGGTCGGTACTGGTCCGCGCGGCTCAGCGGCAGGCCCTCGATGGCGACGCTGGTGCCATGTCCGGGGCGCGAGCGGATACGCACGCCGAGGCCGAGCATGTCGGCGATGCGATTGACGATCGAGAGGCCGAGGCCGACGCCCTCCACGTCATGGTCGCGCGAGCGGCGGACGCGGTAGAACTCGTCGAACAGGTGCGGCAGGTCCTGCGCATCGATGCCCGGACCGCGGTCGTGGATTTCTATGGCGAGGCCGCCGTCGCGGCGCCGGCAGCCAATCAGCAGCGCCTTGCCCGGCGCGTACTTCAGCGCGTTGGAGAGCACGTTCTGCAGCAGCGTGCCGAGCAGCGCGGGGTCGCAGCGCACGTGGCAGTGGCTCGGGCGGACCTTGATCGTTACACCGGCCCAGCGCGCGGCCTCGGTGTTCTGCCGGACCAGCCCGGCGAGCACCTCGTCCATCGCCAGCACCTCGGCGCTCGGCACCACCTGGCCGTTGTCCAGGGTGTAGACGTCGAGGATCGAGCGGAACAGCTGTTCCACGCTCAGCAGCGAGCGGTCGATGTTGTCCACCATGCGGCGTTCCTCGTCGCCCAGCCGGGCGTCGCGCAGGCAGGCGGTGAACAGGCTGATGGAGTGGATCGGCTGGCGCAGGTCGTGACTGGCCTGGGCGAGCAGGCGCGATTTGGCCAGGCTCGCCGTCTGCGCCTGCTCCGACGCCTGGCGCGTGCGGGTCAGCAGGACGTGCGCGTAGGCCGGCACCATGAAGGTGGTCACCAGCAGCGTCAGCGGCACGAAGGGGTTTTGCCAGAGGTACGGCGACAGCAGCGCCATCACGCCGATCGACAGCAGCGCCAGGCCCGTCGCCAGTGTCAGGTAGCGCGTGCCGTAGCGCATGCCGTTGCCCACCGTGACCCAGAGCAGCGCACCGTAGACCGGCAGCATCGCCTCGCCGCCGATGATCATCGCGAAGGTGATCGCGGCGTAGTCGTGAACCATCGCCAGCAGCCGTCGCACCGGTTTGACGCCCGGCTTGCGCACGATCCAGGCGATCAGGGCGAACGACGCCACGAGAAAGGCGGCGTTGTAGATCAGGATGCTGCGCAGCTGCGCCTCGACCAGATAGCCAGTGAGGTAAAGCAGCATCACGTAGAGCGTCGCGATGCTGGACAGCACCAGGCGGACCAGGGCCTGCGAGCGTTCCGTATCACGTGTCGAAGGGGCAGGGCGGATCATCGTCGGGGTTTCCGTCGTAGCGTCCGGCAAGGGTAGCAAGTTGCGCGCCCGGCACTCGAGCAGGTGTGTCTGGTATGGAACCGTCGCTCCATGTAGCGTTCTGTCATATTTGCTACATAACCCCGGCGACGCTGTGTCGCAGGTGCGGCGGACCTCGTGGCGGTTCAGACGAAAAACCGACTGATGGCAGAGCATTCGATTCGCCCATGGGCCGCTCCCGCCGACGAAACCGTTTAGACGCTACAGGCTGCATGGCCCGTGGGCTGTGGCCTGAAAGGGAAATACCGGGTCAAACCGTGACTTGTAGTTATTGCCGCGACAGCCCTTCATAACTTCTTGATGGGTGTCGCGGTTCAGTTGCAAAATGCCGCGCCCCGCCGTTTCGCTTGCGGCACGGGATGTGCTGCCGGTCCGATTCGGCGGTAAACAGCGCCTGTCATAACAATGATCGCAGGAGATTGGTCAGTGCATATCGGTGTTCCCCTCGAAACCCATGCTGGAGAAACCCGCGTCGCGGCGACTCCGGAAACCGTCAAGAAGCTGATCGGCCAGGGCCATCGGGTGACTATCCAGAGCGGCGCGGGCGTCGCCGCCAGCCTGCCGGACGCCGCCTACGAGGCGGTGGGTGCAAGCATTGGCACCGCCGCCGAAGCCTTCGCCGCGGACATCGTGCTCAAGGTGCTGGCACCCAGCGACGACGAGCTGCCGATTTTCGCCGCCAACGGCGTGGTGATCGGCATGCTCAATCCGTTCAGCAACGAGACCATCGGCAAGATGGCAGCGCGCGGGCTGACCGCCTTCGCCCTGGAAGCCGCGCCGCGTACCTCGCGCGCGCAGAGCCTCGACGTGCTGTCGTCGCAGGCCAACATCGCCGGCTACAAGGCGGTGATGCTCGGCGCCAACCATTACCCGCGCTTCATGCCAATGCTGATGACCGCCGCCGGTACGGTGAAGGCCGCGCGCGTGCTGATCCTCGGCGCCGGTGTCGCCGGCCTGCAGGCGATCGCTACCGCGCGCCGCCTGGGTGCGGTGATCGAGGCCTCGGACGTGCGTCCGGCGGTGAAGGAGCAGATCGAGTCCCTCGGCGCCAAGTTCGTCGACGTGCCCTTCGAGACCGACGAGGAGCGCGAGTGCGCCCAGGGTGTCGGCGGCTACGCGCGGCCGATGCCGGCCTCGTGGATGCAGCGTCAGGCGCAGGCCGTGCACGAACGCGCCAAGCAGGCCGACATCATCATCACCACCGCGCTGATTCCCGGCCGCCAGGCGCCGACGCTGCTGCAGGAAGCCACCGTGCAGGAGATGAAGCCCGGCTCGGTGATCATCGACCTGGCGGCCTCGCAAGGCGGCAACTGCCCGCTGACCGAGCTCGATCAGGTGGTGGTCAAGCACGGCGTGACGCTGATCGGCTACGCCAACCTGGCGACCCAGGTGCCGGCGGACGCCTCTGCGCTGTATTCGCGCAACCTGCTCGACTTCCTCAAGCTGGTCCTCGACAAGGACGGCCAGTTCCACATCAACCTGGAAGACGACATCGTCGCGGCCTGCCTCATGTGCAAGGGCGGCGAAGCGGTGCGCGTCAACAAATGAAGACGACCCTCTCCTGCGGGAGAGGGAGCCCGAAGGGCGGTTGCGGACGGCGCTGCGCCGAACCCTCGCCCCTGGCCCCTCTCCGCGGAGAGGGAACGAGCCCACTCAGAAAAGGATCACCCCGATGGACCTGATTTCCGACGGCATCTACAACCTGATCATCTTCGTGCTGGCGATCTATGTCGGCTACCACGTGGTCTGGAACGTCACTCCCGCGCTGCACACTCCGCTGATGGCGGTGACCAACGCGATTTCCGCCATCGTCATCGTCGGTGCCATGCTCGCCGCCGCGCTGACCGTCACGCCGCTGGGCAAGACGATGGGCACCCTGGCCGTGGCCCTGGCCGCGGTCAACGTCTTCGGTGGCTTCCTGGTCACCCGGCGGATGCTGGAAATGTTCAAGAAAAAGGCCCCGAAAGCCGAAGCAGGGAAGCACTGAACCATGAGCATGAACCTGATCACCGTTCTCTACCTGATCGCTTCGATCTGCTTCATCCAGGCCCTCAAGGGCCTTTCGCACCCGACCACGTCGCGGCGCGGCAACCTGTTCGGCATGCTCGGCATGGGCCTGGCGGTACTCACCACCGTGGCGCTGATCTACAAGCTCGGTGCCGAGCTGGCGACTGCCGGCATCGGCTACGTCATCGTCGGCCTGCTGGTCGGCGGTAGCGCCGGCTCGATCATGGCCAAGCGCGTCGAAATGACCAAGATGCCCGAGCTGGTCGCCTTCATGCACAGCATGATCGGCCTGGCCGCGGTGTTCATCGCCGTCGCCGCCGTGGTCGAGCCGCAGTCGCTGGGCATCGTCGCCAGCATCAGCGACCCGATTCCGGTCGGCAACCGCCTGGAGCTGTTCCTCGGCGCCGCCATCGGTGCGATCACCTTCTCCGGTTCGGTGATCGCCTTCGGCAAGCTTTCGGGCAAGTACAAGTTCCGCCTGTTCCAGGGGGCGCCGGTGCAATTCCCCGGTCAGCACATGATCAACCTGGTGATCGGCATTGCCATCCTGGTGCTCGGCGTGACCTACATGTTCACCGGCAACCTGGTGGCGTTCAGCCTGATGCTGATCTTCGCCTTCGTCATCGGCGTGCTGATCATCATCCCCATCGGTGGCGCGGACATGCCGGTGGTGGTGTCGATGCTCAACAGCTATTCCGGTTGGGCGGCCGCGGGTATCGGCTTTTCGCTGAACAACTCGATGCTGATCATCGCCGGTTCGCTGGTGGGCTCGAGCGGCGCGATCCTCTCCTACATCATGTGCCGGGCGATGAACCGCTCGTTCTTCAATGTCATCCTCGGCGGCTTCGGCTCCTCGGCCGACGCCGGTCCGGCCGCGGGCAGCAGCGAGCAGCGTCCGGTGAAATCCGGCTCGGCCGACGATGCCGCGTTCCTTCTGTCCAACGCCGACAGCGTGATCATCGTTCCCGGCTACGGCCTGGCGGTGGCCCGCGCACAGCACGCGCTGATGGAGCTGGTTGAGAAGCTGACCCACAACGGCGTCACCGTGAAGTACGCGATCCACCCGGTGGCCGGGCGCATGCCCGGTCACATGAACGTGCTGCTGGCGGAGGCCGAGGTGCCCTACGAGCAGGTCTTCGAGATGGAGGACATCAACGCCGAGTTCGGGCAGACCGACGTGGTGCTGGTGCTCGGCGCCAACGACGTGGTCAACCCGGCGGCGAAGAACGATCCGAAATCGCCGATCGCCGGGATGCCGATCCTCGAAGCCTTCAAGGCCAAGACGATCATCGTCAACAAGCGCTCCATGGCCAGCGGTTATGCCGGCCTGGATAACGAACTGTTCTATCTGGACAAGACCATGATGGTCTTCGGCGATGCCAAAAAGGTCATCGAGGACATGGTCAAAGCGGTGGACTAAAACCTCGCAATACCAGACGCCCTGCCGGCTCGCGCCCGCGGGGCGTTTTTCGTTCGGTCGGAGGAGCACGTGATGGGAGGGCTTATCGTTTGCAGTGATCTGGCAGGTGCGCCGGCGGGAGAAATACCGGCTGTACTGTGCCGACTCCAGGCACTAGAAACACTATTCTCTGTTTTTTAGGGTATACCACTGGCCTTTTCGGTTAAGGCAATAGAAAACTCTGGCAAAAGAGCTTCATTCAGAACTGTGCTCTAAAAGATCGATAAAACTGTACTGGTCATGTGTCACTTAAGCGTGCGAAGCGAGCCATTTGGGTAGAAATATCGCACCAACAGAGAGCATTACCGGAACAGTTGCGGCATTCGGTAACATAACAGTTTCGGGGTGAAACCGTTAAAACCAGCACAATTTCGGGTAACTGTGACTACAGGGTTCTCTTACCAGGGCGCATCATTTACCTCAGAAATTAACCAAACCCGCCGAATGCGGAAGGAAGTCATCATGGAACGCACCCTGAGTTCCGAACTGAACACTCAACAAGTCTCCTCGAAATCGTCAATGCCGCTTCGCCTGCTGGCCAACCTCCTGCAATGGCAGCGCCGCATGGCAAGCCGTCATCAGCTGGCGCGTCTGGATTCCCGCCTGCTCGCCGACGCCGGTATCAGCGAAGCGCAGCGTTTCTCCGAGCTGAACAAGCCGTTCTGGCGCTGAGTGGATGCCGCGTAAGCGCGTGACACGCAAAAGCGTGCCGAACAGAAAACCCGTCGCCGACAATGCCGACGGGTTTTTTGTATCTGGGCAGTCGAAATCCAGGGCGAGTTCCTGCTGAACCGCGCAATGCCCTGAAACGCAACCCGCGCCACTCCGCGCCGGAACCTGCCTCGTTTGCGCTAGTCTGAAGCTGCCGGGCGATCCTTCGCATCGCCGCTTTCCGGGACATCGCCATGCGCCGCCTCATCCTCCTTTGCTCGCTGCTCATCACCACGCCGATCTTCGCCTCCAGCTTCGTCGCGACCCTCGACCAGATCGGCGATGCGTTGTCCGCCACCGTCGATGGCACCAGCGATCTCATCTCCTCCGTCACCGATTCCAAGCTGGTGCCGGCGCGCTCGGATGCGGCCAGTTTCGTCGCCAGCCAGGGCGAAATCCGCGGCGCGCGGCTGGAAGCGGCGCTGCGTTACCTGCGTGAAGAAGGGGTGCAGCCCGGCGCCAGCGACATGAAGCTGGCCGAGGCGATCCTCGCGCGCTGAGCCCACACTGGCACTGCCGCGACGCATCCGTTAGCCTTGCCGCGCCCGGCGCCACCGGCTTGCAGCGTGGCTGGCGCCTTCGCCCACACAGCCCGTCGTTCGGCCTCTTGCCGCTTCGTTGAACTGGCGAGCCTGTTGCCCGTCCAATGGCGACTCATTCAGGGAGACCCACCATGCGTACCTCGTTGCTCGCCGCCTCGGCGATCCTGCTGTTCACCGTCGACGCCGCTCAGGCCCACACCCTGGAAGCCACCAGCAACATCGTCGTCCGCGCCCTGGGGCGCAGCATCGATTTCACCTCCGACACCACCACCTCGGTGCGCGACATGAAGGTCGTGGTCCAGGCCCGCGACGACGCGGCGAGCTTCGTCGCCAGCCACGGCGAGATTCGTGGCGCCCGGCTGGAAGCCGCCTTCGGAGCCCTGCGCGCCCGTTATCCGCAGGCCGCTGCCGCCGACGACCAGGAACTGGCCAGCGCCATCCTGGCGCTCTGACCGCACGCGCCGAGGGCCGCCCAACCGATGTTTCCGCGACTGCTCGGCGCTTTCCTGCTGCTGTTCGCCTGTGCCAGTCATGCCGACCTGCGGCTGCGACTGGACGAGAAGGGCCTGGATGCGGCGCAGATTCAAGCCAGCCAGGCCCTGATCGACGAGGCCTTCGCCAAGCTGCCGCCGCGCTTTATTCAGGCGCTCGACCGGCAGGTCACCGTGCACTGGTCGCACGACCTGCCGGATAACGGTTACGGGCGCATCACCCGCCTCGACGCGCTGTCGCTGAACGCCCGGCTGCTGCACGGCCTGGTGGACGGCAGCGCCGCCCGCGAGCAGACCGGGCGGCCCCACGGCACCGTGCGCGCCGAGCTGCTTGCCACCGTGCTCCACGAACTCACCCACCTCTACGATCGTGCCCGCCTGTGGTCGCCCGCAGAGCGCTCGCGCTTGCAGCGCTGCCGGCGCGAAGCGCAGAGCCAGGGCCTGGTCGGCCAGCGCGATGCCTGCCGCGGCGACGTGCAGCGCCGCTTCACCCTTTCCGATGATCCGCGCCTGCTCGACCTGGCCGGCTGGCAGCAGGCGGTCGGCCAGCGCGGCGCACGTGAAGGGCGCAACGGCATGGTCGCGCGCAGCGCGGACGGCTACGAGCTGAGCAATCCGCGCGAGTTCGTCGCGGTGAACATGGAGTACTTCCTGCTCGATCCGGAATACGCCTGCCGACGTCCCTCGCTGCAGCGCTATTTCAGCGAGCATTTCGGCTGGGCGCCGGCGCGCGCCCGGGCCTGCCCGGCCGAGTTCGCCTACCTCAACGCCAGCAGCGACTACCAGAAGGCGCCGCTGGGCAAGCTTGATCCTGCGCGCGTCTACGAGGTCGACTACCTGTTTGCCGAGGCCAACGACAACTGGGTCAGCCGCTGGGGCCACAGCATGCTGCGCCTGGTGGTCTGCGCGCCCGGTCGGCCGCGCGGTCCGGCCTGCCGGCTGGACCTGGACCAGCACCTGGTGCTGTCCTTCCGCGCCTTCGTCGGCGACATCCAGCTGTCCAGCTGGGACGGTCTGACCGGCGTGTATCCGTCGCGGCTTTTCATCCTGCCGCTGGCGCAGGTGATCGACGAATACACCAAGGTCGAGCTGCGCAGCCTGGCCTCGATCCCATTGCGCCTGCCGCGCGAACAGCAGGACGCGCTGGTGCGCCGCGCCGCCGAACTGCACTGGAGCTACGACGGCAACTACTACTTCCTCTCCAACAACTGCGCGGTGGAAACCCTCAAGCTGCTGCGCAGCGGAACCGGGCGCGCCGAGTTGGAAGGCCTCGACAGCATCATGCCCAACGGGCTGCTCGACTCGCTGGCCGGGCGCGGCCTGGCCGACCGCCGGGTGCTGGCCGATCCGAAGGAAGCGCTGCGCCTGGGTTATCGCTTCGACTCGTTCCGCGACCGCTATCAGGCGATGTTCGCGGTGATCAAGCAGCGCCTGGCGGTGCCGCAGGCGAAGGTGGATGACTGGCTGAGACAGCCGGCCGCGCAACGCCGGCCGTGGCTGCAGCGCGCCGACCTGCAGGCCAGTGCCGCGCTGCTGTTGCTCGAGCAGGCCGCGTTCCGCCAGCAGCTGCTGCTGGCCCAGGATGAGCTCAAGCAACGCTACATGGGCGCCAACGCCGCCAGCGACCCGACGCTGAACAAGGCCGGCGATACCATCGGCCGGATGCTGCTCAACAGCGGATTCCTCAGTCGTCCCGCCGAGCTGCTCGAGGGCGGTTATGGCCTGCCGCAGCCGAGCGAGTGGGCGCGCCTGGAACAACAGACCGCCGATCGCCAGCAGACCCTGCGTAACCTCAGCGACGATCTCGACAAGGACCTGCGCGAGCTGCTGCTGCCCGAGCGGCGGCGCGAACTGGAGGACAGCGAGGCGAACCTGAAGCAGGTCGGCGAGCACCTGCGCGCGTTGCACCAGCAGGCTGGCGGGCTGAAGCTGCCCTGAGGCGATGGGGCTGACGGTGGACTTGGTGGGCTGAGGCGTACCCTACGAGATCGCGGCTGGGTGGGGCGGCAGTCCGCTTCTCGCTCCGCCCGGGGCCGATCAGTACGCTCGAACGAACTGTTTCCCGCCCACCGCCTCTGATGAAGACTCATCCATCGGAGTATTCGTCATGAAGAAGACCGCATCCGCCGTCTGGCAGGGCAACCTCAAGGAAGGCAAAGGCACCATCAGCACCCAAAGCGGCGCGCTGAAGGAAAACCCGTACGGCTTCAACACCCGCTTCGAAGGCGCGCCGGGGACCAACCCCGAAGAGTTGATTGGCGCCGCGCACGCGGGCTGTTTCTCGATGGCGCTGTCGATGATGCTCGGTCAGTCAGGACTGACGCCCGAGCGGATCGACACCACCGCCGAAGTGACCCTGGACAAGGTCGGCGAGGGCTTCGAGATCACCGCCATCGCCTTGACCCTGAAGGCGCGCATCCCGGGCACCGACGACGCCACCTTCCAGGAGATCGCCAACAAGGCGAAGGAAGGCTGCCCGGTATCGAAAGTGCTGAATGCGAAGATCAGCCTGAGCGCCACGCTGGAGAGCTGAGGCAGGAGACGCCGGAGCGGCCTGCGGGTCGCTCCCTGGCGTGGGGATTTGTGATTCCGGGACGGGCGGTATGGCGCTGCGCAGAGTGCCGGCTTAGAGCACGAAGTTCATCATCTCGCGGCGATGCTGCGGATTTTCCAGTTCATCCACCAGGCCCGCCGCGATTCGGCCCAGCGACTGCAGCGGGACGTTGCCGTCGTTCTCATGCGCGCGGCGAAAGTCGTCGAGGACGAAGTCGCCGGTTATTCCCGGCGCGGCCACCAGCGTCCAGTCCAGCGTGCCGTCCAGCAGCAGCGCGCTGCAGGCATCGTCCAGCCAGGCCGGGTCGACGATCAACAAAAGCCGCTGCACCTTCGCTTTCGGCATGCCAGCGTCCAGCGCGCGCAGCGCATCCAGCAGGTTGCCCTGCCGGCCCGGCGGCAGGTCGTCGGCTCCCACGGGCAGGCGCGGCGCGCTGGCGAACACGATCACCGCATCCATCCCGGCGACGCTTTCGCCGACGCTCGCGGCATCGTACAGATCGCCCAGCTTGGCGCGCAGGCCGGGGTGCACGTCGACGGCGTTGAGGTCGCCGACCACCGCCACCGTCTCATGCTGGCGGCTTAGCAGTTCGCTCAGCAACGCGCTGCCGAGGCTCGCGTGCGCGCCGTACAGGGCGAACTTCAGGACCGGCGTTTCGGCATTGCGCATGGCGTTAGCGGCGCGAGATCAGCCAGCCGATCAGGGCCAGGGCGCCAACGCCCACCAGGGCGGTGGACAGCGGATGCTGGCGTGCACATTCGCCGGCGGCTCGGCTGGCCTTGAGGGTCTTGCGCGAGAGGTCGCCGTAGGTGTCGCCGAAGGTTTCGCGCGAGATGTTCCACAGGCGCTCGGCACGGTCGCTGAGGTCGTGGATGCTGCGCCGCGAGTCGCGGCTGGCGCTCTGTTGCAGGTCGTGCAGGGCGTTCATCAGGTTGTCGATTTCGTCCTGGATCTGCTCTTTGGTGGTCGGAGTGCGGGAAAAGAGGCTCATGGCGAATGCTCCTTCTGGGGAATGTGCTGCGTTGGACCGCCGCTTCGCGCAGAGGTGCACTGCGTTTTGCCGGCGATTGCCGCTTCGCTGGCGGAGAGGTGGGTAGGGCGCCGTGCCGAAAGCCCCTCGCGCCGTGCCGAAATTTTCTTATACTGCCGCGGCCAGGCTCCCGCCAGGCCTCAGTCCACCTGCCCATGACGTGCCCCGTGAAGATATTTCGCCCGTTGCTCCTGCTGCTTTGCGGCAGCGCTCTCAGTGCTTCCCTCCATGCGGCCGACAAAGGCGCTGCGGTTCTCCCGCCGGTGCAGGAACTCGCCTCCGGCAGCGCCCTGCTGGTCGATCTGAACAGCGACAAGGTGCTCTATTCCAGCAACCCGGACGTGGTCGTGCCGATCGCCTCGGTGACCAAGCTGATGACGGCGATGGTCACCCTCGACGCCAAGCTGCCGCTGGACGAGGTGCTGCCGATCGACATCGCCGACACCAAGGAAATGAAGGGCGTGTTCTCCCGCGTGCGCATCGGCAGCCAAATCAGCCGCCGCGAGATGCTGCAGCTGGCGCTGATGTCCTCGGAAAACCGTGCTGCGGCCAGCCTGGCGCACCACTATCCGGGCGGGCAGAAGGCCTTCATTGCGGCAATGAACGCCAAGGCGCGCGCGCTGGGCATGAGCCACACGCGTTACGTCGAGCCCACCGGGCTGTCGCTGGACAACGTCTCCACCGCCCGTGACCTGGTGCTGCTGCTCAAGGCCAGCCGCCAGTACCCGCTGCTCGGCGAGATGAGCACCACCAAGGAGCGCACCGTGGCGTTCCGCAAACCCAACTACACCCTGGGTTTCCGCAACACCAACCACCTGATCTACAAGGCCAACTGGAACATCCAGCTGACCAAGACCGGCTTCACCGACGAGGCGGGGCACTGCCTGGTGATGCGCACCACCATGGCCGGCAAGCCGGTGGCCTTCGTGGTGCTCGATGCGTTCGGCAAGTACACCCACATGGCCGACGCCACCCGCCTGCGCAACTGGCTGGAAACCGGCAAGGTCACCGCGATTCCGCTGGCGGCGAAGAGCTACAAGCAGCAGAAGAACCTCGCCGCGCGGGAGAAGGCCGCGCAGCCTGCAGCGAAGATGCAGGCCTCCAAGTAGCGGTCCTGCCGGGGCGTCGAGCCCCGGTTCTCCTGTTCAACGGCGCAGCAGCTCGTCCATCGCGGCGAACACCTGCCGCATCGCCTGCGCCTCGCGGCCCGGCCCGCCGGCACAATGTCCCCAGTCCGATTCCAGCACGCGCAGCTCGGCGCAGGGGATCAGGCTGGCCTCGTGCCGCGCATCGGTCACGGTGAAGTACAGGTCGCTGCTGCTCGGCATGACGATCGTGCGGGCGCGGATGGCCGCCAGCGCGGGCTCCGAGGGCTGGCTGCTTTGCCAGCTGTCGAGCACGCAGAGCAGATCGTTGGCGTCCTGTTCCAGGTGATCCTCTTCCCAGAACGCCAGTAGCGCCTCGACGTCGGCGAAGCCCAGTTGGCGATACAGCGCCTCTCTATAGAAAGCCTGCGAATAGGCCCAGCCGGCGTAGACCCGGCCGAAGGCGCGCAAGCCGCGTTCCGGCGGCGCCTCGTAGCGACCCTCCTGCCAGGCGCAGTCGGCACGCAACGCGGCCGCCACGCCGTCGAGAAACACCCGGTTGTGCGGCCAGCAGCGCGCGGTGGCGCAGAACGGCAGGATGCGTTCGACCTTTTCCGGGTGACGCATGGCCCAGGCGAAGGCCTGCATGCCGCCCATCGACCACCCGCATACCAGCGCCAGCTGCCAGTCGCCGAACAGCGCATCAAGCAGGCGCCGCTGCGCCTCGACGTTGTCGCCCAGCGACACGCGCGGAAAGTCGGCGCCGCGCTGGCCCTCGGCGGCATTGCTCGGCGATGTCGACCAGCCCGAGCCGAACTGGTTGGTCAGCACCACGCAGTAGTCGCCGCCGCTCAGCGGGCTGCCTGCGCCAAGCAAGGGCAGGCTGCCCCAATGTGAGCCGCCGTAGTAGCTGGGAATCAGCACGATGTTGTCGCGCGCGGCGTTCGGCCGGCCGACGACCTGGTAGCAAAGGCGCGCCTGACGCAGCGCGGCGCCGCTTTCCAGGGCCAGTTCACCCAGCTCGAAGAAGTACTTTTCTCTTTTCATATCAGTCAATTGCGGTTCGCTCCCGGATCGAGTCGGCGGCTGGGCGAGGTGCTCGCGAGCCTCCGCCGTCGTCGTTATACATACACAATGGCATGTATGTTGAATGAAGGAATCGTGCCACCGCCCGCTGGGCGCTGAACCCTTTTCCTGTTGGAGCACTGCAATGAGTCGTCATCCCGAAGCGGAAAACCTGAAGAACAGCCTGCAAGCCAAAGGCGTGAAGTACGCCGTGGCCAGCTACGTGGACATTCACGGCGTGATCAAGGGCAAGTTCGTGCCCCTGTCCCACCTCGGGCAGATGCTCGGCGGCTCCGAGCTTTACACCGGCGCCGCACTGGATGGCGTGCCCCAGGACATCAGCGACAACGAGGTGGCCGCCATGCCTGACCCGGCCAGCGCCATCCAGTGCGCCTGGAACAAGGACCTGGCCTGGTTCGCCAGCGACCTGTACCTGGATGGCAAACCCTTCGCCGCCTGCTCGCGCGGTGCACTGAAGCGCCAGGTCGATGCCGCCGCCGCCATGGGTTACACCTTCAACCTGGGCATCGAGACCGAATTCTTCATCTACAAGGACAGCGCCGATGGCGGCTTCGAGCCGATTAGCGCCCGTGACGATCTGGCCAAGCCCTGCTACGACCCGCGCGGGCTGATGGACAACATGCACATCATCGGCGAGCTGGTCGAGGCGCTGAACGAGATCGGCATGGACGTCTATTCCTTCGACCACGAAGACGCCAACGGCCAGTTCGAAACCGACTTCAAGTACGCCGACGCCATGACCATGGCCGACCGTTTCGTGTTCTTCCGCATGCTCGCCAACGAGATCGCCCGCAAGCACGGCGCCTTCGCCAGCTTCATGCCCAAGCCTTCGGCCAAGCGCACCGGCAGCGGCGCGCACTACAACATGTCGCTGGCCGACCGCGAGACCGGGCGCAACCTGTTCGAGCCCGACGGCGACGACCTGCACGACTGCGGCGTGAGCAAGCTCGGCTACCACTTCATCGCCGGCGTGCTCAAGCATGCCCAGGCCATCTGCGCGGTGATCGCGCCGACCGTGAACAGCTACAAGCGCCTGGTGCGCAAGGGCAGCATGTCCGGCTCCACCTGGGCGCCGGTGTTCGTCTGCTACGGCAACAACAACCGCACCAACATGCTGCGCATCCCGTCGCAGGGCGGTCGCGTCGAGTGCCGCGCCGCGGACATCTCCTGCAACCCGTACCTGGGCGCTGCGATGATCCTCGCCGCGGGCCTGGAGGGTGTACGCGAACAGCTCGAGCCGGGTTTGCCGCACCGCGAAAACATGTACAACTACACCGAGAAGCAGGTCGCCGAGATGGACATCGAGTGCCTGCCGCGGACCTTGAGCGAGGCCATCGATGCCTTCGAGAAGGACCCGCTGAGCCGTGAAGTCTTCGGCGACAGCCTTTTCCAAGCCTTCGTCGACTTCAAGCGTGACGAGTGGAATGCCTATCACACCCACGTATCCGACTGGGAAATCCAGCGTTACCTGAAATTCTTCTGACCACTCTTCGACCGAACAAGGAGCTGCACATGTCGTTCAAGACACTGAAAACCCTGCTCTGCGCCACCGGCCTGGCCTGCGCCAGCCTGCTGCCGATGGCCGCGCACGCCGAACAGAAGCAACAGTTCAACCTGGCCTGGACCATCTACGCCGGCTGGATGCCGTGGAAGTACGCGGAAGAGTCCGGGATTATGAAGAAATGGGCGGACAAGTACGGGATCGAGGTGAAGATCACCCAGATCAACGACTACGTCGAATCGATCAACCAGTTCACCGCCGGCCAGTTCGACGCCGTGGTGCTGACCAGCATGGACGCCCTGTCGATTCCCGCCGCGGGTGGCGTCGACAGCACCGCGCTGATCGTCGGCGACTACTCCAACGGCAACGACGGCATGGTCATGAAGGACGGCGACCTGAAGAGCATCAAGGGGCAGAAGGTCAACCTGGTCGAACTGTCGGTCTCGCATTACCTGCTGGCCCACGCGCTGGAAAGCGTCGGAATGAGCGAGCGCGACGTGCAGGTGGTCAACACCTCGGACGCGGACATCGTCGGCGCCTTCGCCAGCAAGGACGTGCGCAACGTGGTGACCTGGAACCCGCTGCTCGATGAAGTCGAGAAAACCCCGGGCGCCAAGCTGGTCTTCGACTCGAGCAAGATCCCCGGCCACATCAAGGACCTGACCCTGGCGAACACCAAGACCCTGGCGGACAACCCGGCCTTCGGCAAAGCCGTGGTCGGTGCCTGGTACGAAGTGATGGGCATCATCGCCAGCGACACCAAGGAAGGCGCCGACGCCCGCGCGTTCCTCGGCAAGGCCTCGGGCACCGACCAAGCCGGCTACGAGTCGCAGCTCAAGGGCATGAAGATGTTCTGGAAACCGACCGACTCGCTGAGCTTCATCAAGAGCGAAGAGGCCTACAAGGCGATGGACAGCGTCCGCCACTTCTCCTTCGACCACGGTCTGCTGGGCGAAGGCGCCTCCAGCGTCGACTTCATCGGCATCAGCATGCCCAACGGCAAGCTGCTCGGCGATGCCGGCAACACCAAGCTGCGTTTCGACACCACCTACATGCAGATGGCCGCCGATGGCAAACTCTGAGAACCTGTCTGCGACCTGCGCATCGGCCCTCCGGCGTGCCAGACCGTTGACCGGTTCCGAGGGCGCATCCGCCTCACGCATGGGGGGCTGGACGGCCTGACGCCTGAACCAAGGAGGCCCCTTTCCGGGGCCTTCCACCACCTACGAATCCGCTATGCGCCGCACCAAAGAAGACGCCGAGAAAACCCGCCTGAAGGTCATCGAGGCGGCACTCGAACAGTTCAGCAAGACCGGCTACTCGCGCACCACTCTGGCGATGATCGCCGACGCCGCCGGCTTCAGCCGCGGTCCCATCTACTGGCATTTCAAGAACAAGGACGAACTCTACGAGGCCGTCCTGCACTACTCCCAGGAACCGCTGGAGCACCTGGTGGCGCAGAGCACGGCGCTGGCCGACACGCCGCTGGAAGCCATCCGCTACCTGATCGCCCACTGGTTCAGCCTGCTGATCGAGAACCGCTGGCACCGCCAGTCCTTCGAGATCCTGCTGAACAAGACCGAGCTGACCTCCGAAGTCGCCGGCACTATGCGCCGCGAGCGCAAGCTGACGCGCGCCATCGTCCACTGCCTGGCCAGCCACATCAGCCTCGCCCGTGAGCGCGGCGAACTGGGCGGCGAACAACCGGCGGAGGACTGCGCGGCGCTGCTCTACAGCGCCCTGATGGGCATCACCCAGACCTGGCTGGCCGACCCCAAGTTGTTCAGCCTACGCAAGCAAGCGGGGTTCTTCAGCGAGCGTCTGATGCAACTGCTGCCGCACGTCTGAATGGCGCTTAGCCCAACAGCATCCACAGGCCCATCAGAATCATCATCAGATTCTCGGTGAGCGAGA
The DNA here is from genome assembly GCF_002364635.1 of Pseudomonas sp. UBA3153. NCBI lineage: Bacteria > Pseudomonadati > Pseudomonadota > Gammaproteobacteria > Pseudomonadales > Pseudomonadaceae > Pseudomonas > Pseudomonas sp. UBA3153. The sequence goes on along the minus strand of NZ_DEYR01000093.1, from coordinate 22,229 downwards.
CGAAGCCCAGCGGCACGTTGCTGTCACCCCCCATGCAGGCGCACTTGAGTTCACGCTTGTCCAGGTAGACCGCCTTGAACACCGACCAGGCGCCCACCGCACCGATGAACACCGCCACTGGCGCCGCGAGCCAGATCAGCGCGCCAGCGAGCATCAGCACCGCCGCACCGGCTTCGGCGAACGGGTAGAAATAGGCGTAAGGCACAGAGCGCCGAGCGAGCAGGTCGTAGCCGAGGAACATGGTGGTGAAGCTCTCCAGGTCACGGAGCTTGAGCAGCGCCAGCACGCCCATGGAAAGGGCGATGAACCATTGCAGCGCGCGCGGCGTGAAGGGCGTGCCGAACACCGCCTGGCTCAGCGCCAGCGCCATCAGCGCGGTCATCGCGAAGGTGGCGATCACCGGCGTGTAGCTGGTCTCGCCCGGCTCGGGCACGTGCTGACCGAAATACCGGCGCAACTCGTCGTAACCGCCAATACGCTCGCCGTCGATGAAGGTCTGCGGGGTGGTCTCCACGCCGTGTTCGGCCTTGAAGGCATCGGTCTGCTCGCGGGTGGTCAGCCAATGATCGTCCACCTCGAAGCCTTTGCGCCGCAGCAGGCTGCGCGACTTCAGGCCGAACGGGCAGGTGTGTTCGGGCATGACCATGCGGTAGAGGCGTGCCAGTTTCGTATCAGGCATGGGGAGACTCCGGATCAAGGGCCTTATAGGGCTGACCCCTTCAGTCGAGGGAGATTCCCTGGCGGTCCCAGTGTCACCGAGCTCCATTCTGCGGGCCTGGATGGAAATGCGCCCGGCACCCCGTCCTGTCTGTCCGCAGGCACAAGAAAGCCGCTGGCGAATCGCTCCGCCAGCGGCTGATTCACTAAGACTTCAGTCCCGCGCGCCGCGCACACCTTGCGCCAGTTCGGCGCAGAGGCCGAGCACGCCGTCCACAGCCTGTTGCGGGGTTTCTGCCTTGGCGATCCGGTCGATAAGCGCCGAGCCGACCACCACGCCGTCGGCCAGGCGGGCGATGGCCGCCGCCTGGTCCGGGGTGCGGATGCCGAAGCCAATGCTGATCGGCAGGTCGGTGTGGCGGCGCAGGCGGGCGACGGCCTGCTCGACGTGTTCCAGGGTCGCCGAGCCGGCACCGGTGACGCCGGCCACCGAGACGTAGTAGACGAACCCGGAGCTGCCGTTGAGCACGGTCGGCAGGCGCTTGTCGTCGGTGGTCGGGGTGGTCAGGCGGATGAAGTCGATGCCCGTGGCCTGCGCCGGGTCGCAGAGGTCTTCGTTATGTTCCGGCGGCAGGTCGACGACGATCAGGCCGTCGACGCCGGCTTCCAGTGCCTCGCCGATAAAGCGCTCGACGCCCATCTTGTGGATCGGGTTGAAGTAGCCCATCAGCACCAGCGGCGTGGTCGAGTCCTCGACGCGGAATTCGCGGACCATCTGCAGCGTCTTCGCCAGGTCCTGCTTCGCTGCCAGGGCGCGGATGTTGGCCAGCTGGATCGCCGGGCCGTCGGCCATCGGGTCGGTGAAGGGCATGCCCAGCTCGATCACGTCGGCGCCCGCCTTGGGCAACCCCTTGAGGATCGCCAGCGAGGTGGCGTAGTCCGGGTCGCCGGCGGTGACGAAGGTGACCAGGGCGGCGCGGTTCTGTTGCTTCAGCTCGGCGAAGCGCGTCTGCAGGCGGCTCATATATGTTCTTCCTGTTCGTCGTAGTGGTGCATGACGGTTTGCATGTCCTTGTCGCCACGGCCGGAGAGGTTGACCACCATCAGATGGTCCTTCGGCAGGCCGGGGGCGCGCTTGAACACTTCGGCCAGCGCGTGGGCACTTTCCAGGGCCGGGATGATGCCTTCCAGGCGGCAGCACTTGTGGAAGGCGGCGAGCGCTTCCTTGTCGGTGATCGAGGTGTACTCGACGCGCCCGATGTCGTGCAGCCAGGCGTGCTCGGGGCCGATGCCGGGGTAGTCGAGGCCGGCGGAAATCGAGTGCGCGTCGATGATCTGGCCGTCGTCGTTCTGCAGCAGGAAGGTGCGGTTGCCGTGCAGCACGCCGGGCACGCCGCCGTTCAGGCTGGCCGCGTGCTGGCCGGTCGCGATGCCGTGGCCGGCCGCTTCGACGCCGATGATCTGCACCGATTGGTCGTCGAGGAACGGGTGGAACAGGCCCATGGCGTTGGAGCCGCCGCCGATGCAGGCGACCAGCGAGTCCGGCAGGCGGCCTTCCTGGGCCTGCATCTGGTCACGGGTTTCGCTGCCGATCACCGCCTGGAAGTCGCGGACCATCGCCGGATACGGGTGCGGACCGGCCACGGTGCCGATCAGGTAGAAGGTGGAGTCGACGTTGGTCACCCAGTCGCGCAGGGCTTCGTTCATCGCATCCTTCAGCGTGCCGGTGCCGGCAGTGACCGGGATCACTTCGGCGCCCAGCAGCTTCATGCGGAACACGTTGGCCTGCTGCCGATCGATGTCGGTGGTGCCCATGTAGATCACGCACTGCAGGCCGAAACGCGCGGCCACGGTGGCGGTGGCCACGCCGTGCATGCCGGCGCCGGTCTCGGCGATGATGCGTTTCTTGCCCATGCGCCGGGCCAGGAGGATCTGCCCGATGCAGTTGTTGATCTTGTGCGCGCCGGTGTGGTTCAGCTCCTCGCGCTTGAGGTAGATCTTCGCGCCGCCGCAGTGCTCGGTCAGGCGTTCGGCGAAATACAGCGGGCTCGGCCGGCCCACGTAGTCGCGCTGGAAGTAGGCCAGCTCCTTGGCGAAGGCCGGGTCCTGCTTGGCCTTCTCGTATTCGGCGGCGAGGTCGTGGATCAGCGGCATCAGCGTCTCGGCGACGTACTGCCCGCCGAACGAACCGAACAGGCCTTTGGCATCGGGGCCGTTGCGGAATGAGGTCATGGGGAGCTCCTGTTTGGCGCCCCTCTCTGGTGCGAGAAAGGGGCTGGGGGAGAGGGTGACTCACATGCTACCGCTGTGAGCCAGGATGAAAAGCGATAAGATCGCCTCAACCTGTCAGGAAAACTCACGAATATGAGCCGCGATCTTCCTCCGCTGAATGCCCTGCGCACCTTCGAGGCCGCTGCCCGCCTGGAGAGCGTAAGCCAGGCAGCGGAAGACCTTCACGTCACCCATGGGGCGGTCAGCCGGCAAATCCGCGCGCTTGAGGAGCACCTGGATCTGGTGCTGTTCGTGCGTGAAGGGCGCGGCGTAAAACTCACCGAAGCGGGCGTTCGTCTGCGCGATGCCGCCTCCGACGCCTTCGAGCGCCTGCGCGGTGTCTGCACCGAACTGCGGCAGGCGGCGGTGGACCGGCCGTTCGTGCTCGGCTGTCCGGGCAGCCTGCTGGTGCGCTGGTTCATTCCGCGCCTCGACCGGCTCAACCGCGAGCTGCCGGAGCTGCGGCTGCAGCTGTCCACCAGCCAGGGTGAGCTGGACCCGCGCAGCCCCAACGTCGACGCCACGCTGTTGTTCGCCGAGCCACCCTGGCCGGCGGACATGCAGGTGCACGAACTGGCCCGCGAATGCATCGGCCCGGTGCTCAGCCCGCGCTATGCGCGCTTCGCCGACCTGCAGGCCGCTGCTGCGGGGCGCCTGTTGGTCGAGCCGTTGCTGCACACGGCCTCGCGTCCGCAGGCCTGGCCGGAATGGGCGCGCGCGCAGGGGCTGGACGAGCACTCACTGCGCCTGGGGCAGGGTTTCGAGCATCTCTATTACCTGCTGGAAGCGGCGGTGGCCGGCCTCGGCGTAGCCATCGCGCCGCAGCAACTGGTGGCCGACGATCTCTCCGCCGGGCGCCTGGCCGCGCCCTGGGGCTTCGTCGAAACGCCGGCGCGGCTGGCGCTCTGGGTGCCCACCCGGCGCAACGACCGCCGCGCCGAACGCCTCGCCGAGTGGTTGCGCGGGGAGTTGCAGGGGCCAGTTCGCCAGGAGCAAGCGTAGGGTGGGCTTCAGCCCGCCGAGGCGGGTTGGCAATGGTGGGCTGAAGCCCACCCTACGACCTGGGGCCACGGAAGGTGCGCATGGCGCACCCTACGAGGTGCGGCGGCCCGATCCGGCGAGCGCTTTCGCGGTCAGAACGAGTACCTGGCCGTCAGCTTGACGTTTCGTGGGTCGCCGTAGATGTCGTACGGGCCCCAGGTGCTAGTGGCGATGCTGCGGTAGTAGGTCTTGTCGAACAGGTTGTTGACGTTCAGCTGCAGGTCGAGCTGGCGGGTGGCCTGGTAGCCCAGCACCAGATCCGCGATGGCATAAGCGCGCTGTTCGTTGGTCTTGGCCTCGTTGTAGATGCGACTTTGCTGGTAGACGTTGCCACCGACGCGCCAGCGGTTGAGCTCGCCGGGCAAGGTGTACAGGGTCGACAGCTTGAACATCTGCTTGGGCGAATAGGTGTCGAAGCGCGTGCCTTCCACAGTCGGGTCGGCATCCTTCTTGTACGTGGCATCGACGAAGGTGTAGCCGGCGCCCATCTGCCAGTTGGGCGTGAGCGCTCCTTGCACTTCGAGTTCGATGCCTTTGCTGCGCACCAGACCGGAGGCCTCGGAGCAGGATTCCGAGGGGTAGGTGGGGCATCCCGACTGGTCGTCCAGGGCGACCGCGCGGTTGGTCTGGTCGATCTGGAACAGTGCGATGCTGGCATTCAGGGCGCCGTCGAAATACTCGCCCTTCAGGCCGATCTCGTAGTTTTCGCCCACGATGGGCTCGATCACCTGCCGGTTTATGTCCTTGGCGGTCTGTGGCTGGAAGATATCCGTGTAGCTGGCGTACACGGAGTGGTGCTGGTCCAGTTCGTAGATCAGCCCGGCATACCGGGTGACATTGCGCACCACCTTGTAGTCGCCGGCGTCGCCATCATCTTCGTCGTAGTCGTACCAGTCCAGGCGACCGCCGAGGATCAGTTTGAGCGGGTCCGCCAGGTTCAGGCGCGTGGTCACGTAGGCACTGTCCTGGGTGGTGACATCGGTACTGGAGGCCGAGCTTACGGCCAGCGCTGGTTTCGGGTTGCCGCGGGGATTCCAGTTGTACGGGTCGACAGTGCCCGGCAGGTAACCGCCGCCGAAGTCGCCAAGGGTGTATTCGAGGCGGCGCTTGCTGGCGCCCACCACCAGTTCGTGCTCGCGCCCCAGCAGCTGGAAGGGTCCGCTGGCGAACACGTCCAGGCCGTTTTCTTCCTGCTCCATGGTCTGCGCCCACAGATAGCGCCGCGAGTTCCAGATCGAGCTGGCCAGCGCGTCGTCGTCCGTATCCGCATGCAGGGCCGCCACGCGCAGCATCCAGCCGTTGTCGAAGCGGTGTTCTAGGTTGCCGGACACGCCGACGGTGCGGTCGTCCAGGTACTCCCAGTCGTTACCGAGGAAGGTGTCGCGCGGGACGTGCAGGTGGCCGCCGTCGGCGGCCAGGGGCAGGCCGCCCCAGAAGAAGTTCGTGTGATTCTTCTGCCGATAGGCGCGCAGGGTCAGCGTGGTGTTCGCGCTCAGGTCCGCCTCGCCAGTGGCATAGAACAGGTTGTGGTCCTCCTCCACGGCATCACGGAAATTCTGGGCATCCTGATAGGTGGTGACCACGCGCCCCCGCAGGGTACCGGCGTCGTTCAGCGGTCCGCCGACATCGGCGGTGATGCCGTAGTCGTCCCAACTGCCGGCGCTGGCGCTGACAGTACCCTGGAACACCGGGGTGGGGCGCTTGTAGACCAGGTTGATCGCCGCGGAGGGATTGCCCGCGCCCTGCGTGAGGCCGGTCGCTCCGCGCACGACCTCGACCCTGTCGTACATCGCCAGGTTGGCCGTCGCGTTGGGCATGTAGGTCAGGACACTGGTCGGGAAGCCGTCGTACATGAGGGTGCTGACGGCGAAGCCACGCGACGTGAAGGACGTCCTGGCGACGCCGCCGGAGTTGTCGACGAACAGTCCCGGCGTGCTGCGCACCGCGTCTTCGATGGTGGTCATGCCTTCGTCGTCCATCCGCTGGCGGGTGATCACCGTCACCGATTGCGGCGTCTCGCGCAGCGACAGCGGCAGCTTGGTCGCCGTCTGCATCTGCCCGGTGGTGTAGGAGCCGCTGCCTTCGGTGGTGTCGGAGAGACCGCTGCTGCTGACGTTGATCCCGTCCAACTCCAGCGCGCTGCTCCTTTCGGGCGCCAGCTCCAGCGCGTAGTTACCCTGCGCGCGGGTCGCCCGCAGACCGGTGCCGGCCAGCAAATGGGCGAGGCCGTCGTTCACCGTGTAGCTGCCGCTGAGTCCCGGGCTGCTCTTGCCGGCGGTCAGGCGCGAGTCCACCGAGAGCAGGATGCCGGCTTCGCTGGCGAAGCGGTTGAGCGCCTGGTCCAGATTGCCGGCCGGAATGGCGTAGCCGCGCGCCTGTTCGCTGGCGGCGGATTGCGCCAGGGCGCTGGGCGATGCCAGCAGCGGGGTGGCGGCCAGCAGGCTGGCGAACAGGGCAGGGGTGATCGAACGGCTCAGTTGCGAGCGTTGTAAGGGGCGATGCGGCATTCCTGTTGATCCTCTTGAGAATGCTTCTTGATTGAATTCAAGAGGTATCCCGAACGAGCCGGGAAAAGCGTCAATCGGCGGGACATTTTTTGTGACAGGCCGCCGCGCCAACCTCCGTCGCCCCGTCTCAGACGCGGGGGCGGACGGTGACCCAGTAGCGCGTCAGGCTGTGCACCTCCACGGGCAGGGACTGTTGCAGCGCAGCGAGCACGCGCTCGGTGTCGGCCAGCGGGAAAACGCCGGTCAGCTCCAGCCCGGCGATTGCCGGATCGCAGCGCAGCACGCCGGGGCGGTGACGCGAGAGTTCGGCGATGAACCGGCCCAGCGGCATCCGTTCGGCGACCAGCCGGCCTTCGCTCCAGGCGATGGCGTTGCGGTCCGCGGCTTGTACCGCGCCCGCTCCATCGGCGCCAAACCACAGCGCCTGGCCAGCTTGCAGGCGCAGCACCGCCCCGTGGCGTGGGCGGATTTCCAGTTCGCCTTGGTAGAGGCCGACACGCGTGCCGCCGTCGACTTCCTGCACCGAGAAGCGCGTGCCCAGCGCCTGCACGTCGCCGCTGGGGGTTTCCACGATCAGCGGGCGATACGGCGCGATGGCTTCATGGCCGCTGCTGAGGAGGATCTCGCCGGCCAGCAGGCGGATGCGTCGCTCGCGCGCGCTGAACAGGATGTCCACCGCGCTGCCGCTGTTCAGGTCCAGGCGGCTGCCGTCGGAGAGCTCGCGATGCAGGCGTTCGCCGGTGCCGCTGTGCAGATCGGCTAGCGTCTCGCGCCACGGCAACTGCGCCTGGGCGAAGTAGCCGCTGCCGCCGGCCACCAGCAGCATGCCGAGCAGCTTCAGGGTTTGCCGGCGCCGCGCGTCGGGCATCTCGCGCAGCACCGTGCAGGCCATCTCGGCGGGCACGCCGGCCAGGGTGCCCTGTAGCCGCTGCAGGCGCTGCCAGGCGCGCTGGTGTTCGGGGTCGGCGGCCTGCCAGGCGGCGAAACGGCGCTGCGCGGCGCCATCCAGTTCGCCGCCCCAATGCACCATCAGCCAGTGGCTGGCCTGCTCGACGATGGCGGGAGCGATGGGACGATCGGTGGCGGGTTTCATTCGGCGTAGAGCACCTGATAGCAGGCCTGGATCGCGCGGATCATGTACTTCTGCACCGAGCTGACGCTGACCTGCAGGCGTTCGGCGATCTGCGGGTAGGTCAGCCCCTCGAACTGCGAGAGCAGGAAGGCCTCGCGAACCCTGGGCGGCATGCCGTCGAGCATGGTGTCGATGCGCAGCAGGGTCTCGATGACGATGGCGCGGGTTTCAAGACTGGGCGTTTCGGGCTCCGGCAGCGCCGCCAGGCTTTCCAGGTAGGCCTGTTCGATGCGCTGGCGCCGCCACTGGTCGATGACCAGGTTGCGCGCGATCTGCGCCAGGTAGCTGCGGCCCTCACCGACGCCGGGCAGGCGCCGCGTCACCAGCAGGCGCAGGAAAGTGTCCTGGGCGATATCCGCCGCCCGTTCGCGATCGCCCAGCCGCCGCCGCAACCAGCCTTGCAGCCAGCCATGGTGGTCCTGATAGAGCGCACCGAGCTGCGCATGGGACGCCGGTTCGGGAAATACCGTGGACATCCCGCCTCCTGGAAAAGATCGCAAATAAGAACGTGTCGCAATTCTACGGGTGCGGTGGGGTGATTGGGAATTCCCGAGTGGAGGCGCGCGCCACGATGCCTCTCGGCTGACGATGGGCTGATGCCACCCGGTGGAGGAAGGATGAGCTGCTGGAGCGGCCTGCGTACCCGAAACTCTTCCCGCAGCGGCAAATCAGGATCCGGTCAACCGGCATCGCGCTCTGGGCGGCGAATTCGCGTTGAACCGGAGCAGGCCTGGCCCGTCGAACGCCAGTAGCCTTTTTTGGAGTGCAGCGCCCATGACCGTCCCCAGCCCGCGTCTGGCGACGCCGGTACTGCCGAGTCGTCCGGTGGCCTTCCTGATGCATTACGTGCGTCAGCGGCCATGGCACTTCGGCGGCATGTTCCTGCTCATCGTCGGCGCCTCGGGCTGCGGCGTGGCGGTGCAGTACGGGATGAAGCTGCTGGTGGACGCGATGGCCACCGACGACCGCGTCAACGCCGCGGTATGGCCGCCCCTCGCGGTGTTCATCGGCTTGATCGTGCTGGAGAACGCGTTCTGGCGCGCTGGCGGCTGGCTCGGCTGCCGCACCGTGGTGTCGAGTTGCGTCGACGTGCGCGTCGACCTGTTCCGCTACCTCACCGGCCACCCGATGCGCTATTTCAGCGAACACTTCGCCGGCGCGCTGGGCAACCGCATCACCGCCACCGGCACCGCGGCGGGCTCGATCTTCGGCGGTCTAGCCTGGCGCATCATGCCGCCCTGCGTGGATTTCGCCGGCGCGGTGCTGGTGCTGCTGACCGTCGACGTGCGCATGGCGGTGACGCTGATCGGCTTCGTGCTGCTGGTGGCGGCGCTGATCACCGGGTTCGGTATCCTCGGCCGCTCCAAGCACCAGCGCTTCGCCGCCCAGGCCGCGCGGGTCGGCGGCGAGCTGGTGGACGTGGTCAGCAACGTTTGGACGATCAAGGCGTTCTCCGCCCGCGAACGCGAAAGTCGCCGCCTGGCCGAGGAGATCGGCGTCGAGGCGCTGGCCCACCGGCGCAGCTGGATGTACCTGGAAAAGGCCCGGGTGATCCACGACATCTGCCTGTCGGTGATGGCCGGCGGCATGCTGATCTGGGCCATCAGCCTGTGGCGTACCGGCAGCATCAGCGCCGGCGACGTGGTGATGGTCAGCACGCTGACCTTCCGCATCCTGCACGGCTCGCGCGAGCTGGCGCTGGCGCTGGTCGACACCACGCAGCAGCTCGGCGCCATCGCCGACACCCTGAAGATCATCGTGCAGCCGCATGCGCTGGACGACCCGGAAGCCAACCTGGCGCTGTCGCAGGGGCAGATCGAGTTCCGCGACGTGACCTTCCGTTACCCCGACGGCCGTCGCGTGTTCGAGCATTTCGAGCTGACCATCCCGGCCGGGCAGAAGGTCGGCATCGTCGGCTCCTCGGGCGCCGGCAAGTCGACCCTGATCAGCCTGATCCAGCGCCTCGACGACCCCCAGGCCGGGCGGGTGATGATCGATGGCCAGGACATCAGCGAAGTCAGCCAGGACAGCCTGCGCGAGCGTCTGGCGGTGGTGCCGCAGGAAGCCGCGCTGTTCAACCGGACGATCCGCGAGAACATCCGCTACGGCCGTCCGGACGCCACCGACGAGGACGTCGTGATGGCCGCGAAGAATGCCTTCTGCGACGCCTTCATCCGCGAGCTGCCGCAGGGCTACGACACCCTGGTGGGCGAGCGAGGGGTGATGCTCTCCGGTGGACAGCGCCAGCGCCTGGGCATCGCCCGCGCGTTCCTCAAGGATTCGCCGATCCTGATCCTCGACGAGGCGACCTCGGCCCTGGACACCCATTCCGAAGCGGAAATCCAGGCCGCCCTGGCCGACCTGATGCAGGGTCGCACCGTGGTGGCCGTGGCCCATCGGCTGTCCACGCTGGCCAGCTTCGACCGCATCGTCGTGCTGCAGAAAGGCGCCATCGTCGAGGACGGCCCGCCCGACGAGCTGCGCCGCCAGGGCGGACTCTTCCAGTCGCTGTGGACGATCCAGGCGGCCGGCTTCAAGCACGAGCAGTCAGACCGAGGCTGAGCCATGCGGCGCGAAGCGGTGGACTCGAGCAGCCTGCGCCGCGTCGGTTACTGCGAGGACAGCGCCGAGCTGGAGGTCGAGTTCGCCAGTGGCGCCTGCTATCGCTACGCCGGGGTGCCGCCGGAAGTCCATCGGGCGCTGCTCGCCGCGCCGTCCAAGGGCACCTGGTTCAACCGCGAGTTCAAGTCCTTCGGCTTCGCCTACGAGCGACTCGCCGACTAGCGCGCCGCGCCGGAAAACGCCGCCTCGTTCATGCCATCGAACTTTTTCCGTGCATCTCCAGCCTGATTAAGTAGGCGGGCCAACCCGCGACGCTTCAATCACTCATCCCAAGGGGAGAAAGGCATGTCGGATCATCACACCTACAAGCTGGTCGAGCTGGTTGGCTCATCCACGACTACCATCGAAGATGCCATTAGCAACGCACTCGCCGAGGCGTCGAAGAGTGTCAAGCTGATGGAGTGGTTCGAAGTCGTGGAAACCCGTGGCCACATCGAGAACGGTGCGGTCGCGCATTACCAGGTCACCATCAAAGTCGGGTTCCGTGTCGAGCACAGCTAAGGCGCTGAAGACAGGGAAACCAGGGTCGTAAACAAACGAGGGAACGAAGATGAAAAGAGTACTGATGGCAGTGGGCTTGAGCGTGCTGGCTTCCTCGGCATTCGCCGCCGCCAAGCCCTGTGAGGAACTGAAGGCGGAAATCGCCGCGAAGATCGAGGCCAAGGGCGCGTCGGGCTTCACCCTCGAAGTGGTCGACAAGGGCGCGGCGGCGGATGGAAAGGTGGTCGGCAGCTGTGAAGCCGGCAGCAAGGAAATCGTCTATCGCAAAGGCTGATGCCTGCGCTGGAGCACAAAAAAAACGGCCCGAATTGGGCCGTTTTTTTATGCGCGGAGGGCGTGGCTCAGATCGTCCCCGCATGCAACTGGCCAAGGATTTCGTAGGAGCGCAACCGCGAGGCGTGTTCGTAGAGGTCGCAGGTGAAGATCAGCTCGTCGGCTTGGGTCTGCTCGAGGAGGATTTCCAGCCGCGCGCGCACCTTTTCCGGCCCGCCAATCACCGCCATGCCGAAGAAATTCCCCACCGCGTCCTGCTCGTGCGGCAGCCAGCGACCGTGCATGCTTTCCACTGGCGGGCGCAGCACCAGGCTTTCGCCGCGCAGCAGCGCGAGGATACGCTGGAACGCCGTGGTGGCGAGGAATTCGGCCTGCTCGTCGTCGTCCGCGGCGATCAGCGGAACGCCGAGCATCACGTAGGGTTTGTCGAGTACCGCCGAGGGCCGGAAATTCTCCCGGTACAGGCGGATCGCCTCGTGCACGTAGCGCGGCGCGAAGTGCGAGGCGAAGGCGTAGGGCAGGCCCTTGGCGGCCGCCAGTTGCGCGCTGAACAGGCTCGATCCGAGCAGCCAGATCGGCAGGTTGCTGTCGGCGCCGGGCATCGCCACCACGCGCTGGTTCGGCTGGCGCGGGCCGAGCAGCCGTTCCAGCTCCTCCACGTCGCGCGGGAAATCGTCGGCGCTGCCCATGCGGTCGCGGCGCAGCGCGTGGGCGGTGAACTGGTCGGCGCCGGGCGCGCGGCCCAGGCCGAGGTCGATGCGTCCCGGGTACAGCGCCTCCAGGGTGCCGAACTGTTCGGCGATCACCAGCGGCGCGTGGTTCGGCAGCATGATCCCGCCGGCACCGACGCGGATGCTCGACGTGCCGCCGGCCAGGTAGCCGAGCAGCACGGCGGTGGCGGAGCTGGCGATGCCGTCCATGTTGTGGTGCTCGGCGACCCAGAAGCGAGTGAAGCCGAGCTTCTCGACGTGGCGCGCCAGCGACAGCGAATTGCGCAGCGCCTGAGCGGCGTTGCCATCGTCGCGGATCGGCACCAGATCGAGGGTGGAAATACGGGTATTGGCGAGTCGGGACATGTCGTTCACCTCGTTGTATGAGGGTTAGATGCGGGCTCGGCATGCCGAAGACAAGCCCGCACGCCGCAATCCCGACGGACGCGGCGCTGGCGCTCGCGCTCGCACGTCAGCCCTTGTCGGGCTGCACGCAGGAAATCTGCGCGGCGTAGCGTTTCTCGTAGCGGCTCAGCAGAGGCTGGGTGGTCAGGCCGTGGATGAAGATGCTCAGCGCGACCACCGACAGCGTCAGGTCGGTGACGTCCATCCGCGCCGACTCCTGCAGGTGATGGTTTAGCGCGTAGCACAGGTAGTACAGGCTGCCGATGCCGCGAATGCCGAACCAGCCGAGCAGGCGCCGCTGCGGCCGGGTGACCAGGCTGCGCGGGAACACCAGCCACACCGACAGCGGGCGGATCACCGCGAACAGCGCCAGGCCCAGCGGCACCGCGCGCCAGTCCCAGTGCGCCGTCAGCACCACGCCGAGGATGGTCACCAGCAGCACTTCCAGGCTGCGTTCGAGCAGGTTGCCGAAGCTGAGGATGTCGCTCATCAGCACGCCGGCGGCGATCTTCGGCTCGTCGATGCGCATGCCGTCGACGTCGAGCCGCTGCGGGATTTCCCCCGCCAGGCGCGGCAGCACCTTGCGCGTGATGTGCTCGGCCGGCTCGGCGTCATGGCCGCTGGAGGATATCTCCGCGTGACGCAGGCCAACACCGGCGGCGAAGGTGGCCAGGAAGCCCCAGGCGCCGATGGATTCGGCGATCACGTAGGACAGCGCGATCAGCGCCAGGGCGAGGAAATCGTTGGGCGAGATGCCGGTTTCGGCGTGCCGCGCGCGCAGGTAGATCGCCAGCCGGCCGACCAGTTTGCCGAGCACGAAACCGCTCGCCAGCCCGGCCGGCACCGCCCACAGCAGGCGCTGCCAGAACCAGTCGTCGACCCACGCCCAGGAGCCGCCGCCGTATTCGATCAGCAGCAGGCCGAAGACCACGAAGGGGAAGGCCACGCCATCGTTGAAGCCGGCCTCGCCGGTGAGGCCGTAGCGCACGCGGTCGCAGTCGCTGGCGTGGTTGACCTGCACCAGGCTGGCGAGCACCGGATCGGTGGGGGCGAGGATCGCGCCGATCAGCACCGCGACGCCCCAGCTCAGGCCGAAGCCGTAATGCCCGACCAGCGCCACGCCGCCGATGCACAGCAGCATCACCGGGCCGACCAGCAGATAGGCGCTGAGCCAGGCCGGGTCGCGGAACGGCAGGCGCAGCTTGATCCCGCTGGCGAACAGCGAGACCAGCACGGCGACTTCGGCGAGGTGCTCCAGCCAGACCGAGATCTGGTCGAAATCGGCATGCCAGAGGCCGATGCCGAACTGGCCGATGACAACGCCGAAGGCCAGGTAGAGGATCGAGGTGGTGACCGGCAGCCAGCGCAGGAATGCCGAGGCCAGGGCCAGCGCCAGCAACAGGAGGCCGAGCACGGCCATCCATTGGGTGAAATTCATGGGAAACGAGTAGCCCGCTCATCGAGCCCGGAGTAGGCCCACGGTTTTTCGATGCCCGGGCGGCGGTTCAGGTTCCGCCGGGTTTCAGTAGGGGCCGCAGCGCAGCAGCTTGGCGCTCGCCAGCGGCTCGCGTCCCTCGCCATACAGCCAGCCCTGGGCCTTGAGCACCAGCGGCCGTGCTTCCAGGCGGTAGCGCTGGCCGGGAACGAAGCCGTCGTAGCGCACGCGCAGGTAGCAGGTGACCTGGGACGGGCCGCTGGAATCGACGCCGCCGCCGCGGTTGACCTCGTACTGATAGCGCACGTCCAGCTCGTGGGCGCCGGGACCGACCTGGAAGTAGCGCGCATCGTCGAGGCGCTTGCCGTCCAGCCGGTCAGCCGAGATGTCGCCGATCGGCACTGCCCGCACGTCGACCCAGGCGAGGTTCGGATCGGGTTTCGGAAGCGGTGCCGCGCAGGCGTGCAGCAGCGGCAACATCAGGAAAACGGCCAGGTTACGCATCGTGGAGTCCTCGTCTGGGGACCGCAGAATAACCGCTATACGCCACCGCAGCGTTGTTCCTGGCCACGGCCGAGCAGTTGGTTCTGCTGGTCGTAGAGTTTGACCCACGGGCGGAAGCCCCATTCGCCCGCCTCCAGGCGATAGCGACCGCCGGCATCGAAGTCGTCGTACTTGAGCGTCAGCCGGCAGTCGCGCTGCAGCGGTTGGTCGTGGCCGGTATTCGCGGCGCTGACCTCGAAGCGATAACGAACCGTCAGCGCGTGGCTACCCGGCTCGACCTGGAAGTAGCGATCGTCCTCCAGCGGCTTGTCGTCCACTTCCAGCGCCAGCGGCGGTGCGCCCTTGGCATCGAGGTCGACCCAGGCCTGGTTCGGGTCGGGCCGGGGCATCCACAGCGAGCATCCTTGAAGAGTCAGCAGGCTGAGGCAGAGAAGGGCGGCACGCATCGGCGTCTCCAGTCGGGGGATCGAAGCGCGGCGGCGCTGGAGCGCACTGCCGCGATGGGATAGGGTCGCCGGCATGTCGCCGCCAAATATCCCGTTACTCGACAACCGCGCCCTGCGTTGGGTTCCCCTGCTGCTGTGCCTTGCGCTGAGCGGTTGCTCCAGCTATTACGGGCAGTTGCTGCAGGGCCAACTGCAGGTGCTGCGCCAGCGCGAACCCATCGACGCGGTGCTCGCCGACCCCGCGCGCGACCCGCACCTGCGCCAGAGGCTGGCGCTGGCGCAGCAGGCGCGGCGCTTCGCCAGCGTCTCGCTGCACCTGCCGGACAACCGCAGCTACCGCGTCTACGCCGACATCGGGCGGCCGTTCGTGGTGTGGAACGTCTTCGCCACGCCGCGCTACTCGCTGGCGCCGGTGGAACATTGCTTCCCCATCGCCGGCTGCGTGGCCTATCGCGGCTATTACCAGCAGGGCAGGGCGCGTGGCGCCGCGGCGCTGCTCAACGAGGAGGGGCTGGATACCTACGTCGGCGGCGTCGAGGCCTACTCGACCCTCGGCTGGTTTGACGACCCGCTGCTCAGCAGCATGCTGCGCTGGGACGACGACCGTCTCGCCGCGACGGTCTTCCACGAACTGGCGCACCAGCAGCTTTACGTGGCCGACGACACCGCGTTCAACGAGTCCTTCGCCAGCTTCGTCGAGCAGCAGGGCCTTCGCGAGTGGCGCATCGCCCGCGGCCTGCCAGCGCCGGATGCGCGTCAGGAGCGGCAGCGTCGACAGTTCACCGAGCTGATCCTGGCCAGCCGGGAACGCCTGCAGGCCCTCTACGCCGAACCGCTCGACGCTGCGCAGAAAAGTGCCGGAAAGGCCGCCGAGTTCGAGCGACTACGTGCGGAATATCGCACCCTGCGTGACGGGCAGTGGGGCGGTGACACGCGCTACGACGCCTGGATGGCGCAGCCGCTGAACAATGCCCGCCTACTGCCGTTCGGTCTTTACGACCAGTGGGTAGAGGCCTTCGCCGCGCTGTTCCGGCGGGCGAATGGCGACTGGCGCGAGTTCTATCGGCGCGCCGCGCAAATCGGCCGGTTGCCGGCGGCGGAGCGGGAACAGGCGCTGGCGTCCTTGCTCTAACCTAGCTAGAACTGCCTGATCGAGCCCGAGGAGACCTGCATGAAGCGCTGGACAGTGGCCGCCATGGCCACGCTGCTGTGTCACACGGCGCTCGCCGCGCCCAAACCCTGCGAGGAGCTGAAGCAGGAGATCGAGGTGAAGATCCAGGCCGCCAATGTCACCAGCTACACGCTGGAGATCGTGCCGGTAGCCGACGTCGAGGACGCCAACATGGTGGTCGGCAGCTGCGAGGGTGGCAGCAAGAAGATCATCTACCAGAAGAACGACTGACGGCGCCGCGCGGCTTGCGAGAGAGGGCGTTTTCATAAGAGAATAAATGATAGGAATTATCATTTAGGTTCTGTCCTTGCGCTCCCCCGATCAGGCCGTCGACATCGCCACCCAGCAAGCCGTGCAGGTGCTCTATCGCGAGCATCACGCCTGGCTGCGCCATTGGCTGCGCAGGCGTCTGCCCTGTACGGAGAATGCTGCCGACCTGGCCCAGGACACCTTCGTTCGCGTGCTTTCCAGCCGACAGGCGTTCGACCTGCGCGAGCCGCGCGCCTATCTGAGTAGCATCGCCCGTAGCCTGATGATCGACGGTTTCCGCCGCCGCGCCCTCGAGCAGTCCTACCTCGATGCCCTCGCCGCGCTGCCCGAGCCGTTGGACATCTCGCCGGAAGCGCGCGCGCTGATCATCGAGACCCTATTGGGGATCGACCGCCTGCTCGACGGCCTCGGCCCGCGCTGCCGCGAGATATTCCTGCTCGCCCAGCTCGACGGTCTCAGCCATGTGGAGATCGGCCGGCGCCTGGGCGTATCGACCAACACGGTGCGCAAATACGTGGTGCGCGGCCTGACGCAGTGTCTGCTGCTGATGGGCGACTAGGCATGGGCAGCATCGCGCAACCCTCGCTGGCCGTATTGCAGGCCGCCGCCAATTGGCACCTGGACCTGCAGGCCGCACCGCACTGCGCCGCCACGGGCGAGGCGCATCTGCGCTGGCTGGAGGCCGACCCCGCGCACCGTCAGGCCTGGAGTCGCATGGAACGCCTGCAGGGCAAGCTGGGCGGCCTGCCGAACGGTATCGCCCCGGCCGCGCTGCGTGGGGTCGACGGTCGTCGACGTAGCAGCCTCAAGCTGCTCGGCCTGCTGCTGATCGGTGGGGGGACGGCCGGCCTTGGCTGGCAGTCCGCGCCCCTGCGCAGCGTGCGCGCCGATGAGTACACCGCCGTTGGCGAGCGCCGCAGCCTGCGTCTGGAGGATGGCGGCCAGGTGCGCCTGAACAGCGACACTGCCCTCGACATCCGCTACGGCAAGCGCCTGCGCGAACTGCACCTGCGCCGTGGCGAGATCCATGTGCAGACCGCCAAGGACACTGAGGGCCGGCCCTTCGTGGTGCACACCGAACAGGGCAGCATCCGCGCCCTGGGCACCCGATTCCTGGTGCGCCAGGATGGCGAGCGCACCCAGGTGCGCGTGCTGCAGCACGCGGTGGAGGTACGCCCGCTGGACGCGCCGGACCGGCCACTGCGCGTCGAGGCTGGCCAGCAGCTGTGGTACGGCGCCACGGCCTGCGGCGCCATCGAGCCGCTGGAGGCGCATGCCGATGCCTGGCTGCGCGGCATGCTGGTGGTCAGCGATTGGGCGCTGCCGCGCTTCATCGACGAGCTGGCGCGCTATCGCCCGGGCCTGCTGTCCTGCGACCCGGCGCTGGCCGGGCTGCGCATCTCCGGCGCCTTCCAGCTGGCCGACAGCGACGCGGTGCTGGACAACCTGCGCAGCACCCTGCCGCTGCGCGTGCGTCGGCTGACCCGTTACTGGGTGCGGGTCGAGCCGGCCTGAGCCGACGCGGAAATATTTTTGCCTGGGGTGTTGTTGATTTCGTTTCTCATTCGACTTGGTTAGGAAAGCGCCCGCAGTGCGCTCCCTGACAACCCTCCCAGGAACCTCTCATGTCGCGCCACACCGCTCCGCGCAGTACGTCGTTGCTTCGTAGCTCCCCCTGCGCCAGCCCGCTGGGTGTGGCCATCAATCGCGCGTTGCTCGGCGCGGTGCTGGCGCTGCCGGTTGCCAGCCTGGTGCAGGTGCAGCCCGCCTGGGCGCAGAGCGTGGTAGCGCAGCACGACTTCGCGATTGCCGCGGGTTCGCTGGAGTCGGCGCTGAACAGTTTCGCCGCCACCACCGGCGTCAGCCTGTCCTATTCTCCGGAGACCGTGCGCGGCCTGCAGTCGCCGGGCGTGCAGGGGCAGCTGTCCGCCGATGAAGCGCTGCAGCGCCTGCTGTCCGGCAGCGGCCTGCAGGTAACGCGGCAGGCCAGCGGCAATTATTCGCTGCTGCCGGCGCCGGAAGCCGGCTCGACGCTGCAACTCGATGCCATCACGATCACCGGCGCCGGCCTGGGCGAGATCACCGAGGATACCGGCTCCTACACCACCGGCTCGACCAGCACCGCCACCGGCCTGCCGCTGTCGATCCGCGAGACGCCGCAGTCGGTCTCGGTGATCACCAGCCAGCGCATGAAGGACCAGAACCTCACCCAGCTCACCGACGTGGTGCGCCAGACCCCCGGCCTGACCCTCAGCCAGAGTGGCGGCAACGGTGGCGACAGCAGCGGTATCTACTCGCGTGGCTTCAGGGTCGAGAACTACCAGATCGATGGCCTGCAGCTGCTCGACAGCAACTACGGGAGCCCCGCCCAGAGCAACGACATGGTGCTGTACGACCGCGTCGAGGTGATCCGTGGCGCCACCGGCCTGACCAACGGCGTGGGCACCCCCGGCGCGACCCTGAACATGATCCGCAAGCGCCCCACGGCCGGCTTCAAGAGCAGCGTCACGGTCACCGGCGGCTCCTGGGATTACCGCCGCACCGAGACCGACGTCAGCGGTTCGTTGACCGAGAGCGGCAACGTGCGCGGCCGCCTGGTGGGCGCGTATCAGGAGAACAACTCCTATGTCGACCGCCTCAGCGAGCGCAAGGAGGTGTTCTACGGGGTGGTCGAGGCCGACCTGACCGCAGACACCCTGCTGACCTTCGGCATGGACTCGCAGTCCGACGACTACGACGGCCACGCCCGCAGTGGCCTGCCGCTGTTCAACAACGACGGTACCCGGTCCGATCATGACGAGTCGGACTCCGCCGCTGCCAAGTGGGCCTATTCCAAGCGCAGTGCCGTCTCCGCCTTCGCCATCCTCGAGCACAACCTGACCGAGCGCTGGAAGGCCAAGCTGAGTCTGAACAATCGCCGTAGCGAATACGACGAACTCAGCGGCTATGCCGGGGGGAACAACGGGGAGGCCGGAGCCGATCCTGCTTCGATCGTGTTCTATGCCAACCGCTGGAAGGCCAAACCGGTACAGAACAGCTTCGACCTGAACCTGGCGGGCAGTTTCGACCTGTTCGGCCTGGAGCACGACGCTATCGTCGGCTACAGCCGGCAGAAGACCGACTACAACACCCCGGCCTACACCTGGTGGCGCGATCCCGTGACGGGCGACTTCCCGGTGATCGAAAACATCTACACCTGGAACGGCAAGGTGCCGACCAAGCCTGATCTGCAGGCCTACGGTCGTATCGACTACGAGGAAGAGCAGGGCGCGGCCTACGGCAGTACCCGTCTGCGCCTGAGCGAAGACCTGTCGTTAATCCTTGGCGCGCGGGTCATCGACTGGGAAAACACGATCAAGAACGAGTACTACGGTGGCGGGGGCGACAGCAGCGACCGTAGTGAAACCGGCGTGGTCACCCCCTTCGCCGGCCTGGTCTACGACATCGACGACATCTGGTCGGTGTATGGCAGCTACACCAGCATCTTCAAGCCGCAGAGCAACAAGACCCTGACCGGTGCCTATATCGATCCGCTGGAAGGCGTCGGCTACGAAATCGGTAGCAAGGCGGCGTTCTTCGAGGGTGACCTGAACCTTGGGATCGCCCTGTACCAGATCGAGCAGGACAACCTGGCCGTGTCGTTGGGCGATGGCCAGCTGGCTCCGGACGGCAGCCAGGCCTACCGCGCCGAATCCGGCACCAAGACCCGTGGTTTCGAGGTGGAAGTCACGGGTGAGGTGGCCATCGACTGGCAGCTCAGCGCGAGCTTCAGCCGCAACATCGTGCAGGATGCCGATGGCAACAAGCTCAACACCAACATTGCGCAGAACACCGTCAAGCTGTTCACCACCTACGTGCTGCGCAGCATCGGCAATGGCCTGACCATCGGTGGCGGGGTCAACTGGCAGAGCGAGATCTACAGCGATGGCGTCGGTCCGGCGCGCGACCAGCGTTTCACCCAGGATGACTATGCGGTGGTCGACGTGATGGCACGCTATCCCATCACCGACCAACTCAGCGCCACTCTCAACCTCAACAACCTGTTGGACGAGGAGTACTACACCAGTTCCAGCTCCAGCTATTTCGGAGAGCCGCGCAACGCCAGCCTCGGCCTGCGCATGGAGTTCTGAACGGCTCGTAGCGCCGACGAAACATCCGGTCACAGCTTGGCGAGGGCCGGAACTTCCGGTTTTACCGGGTTCATCCGTCCTCAAGTGTGGGCCACTGCATTGTCTCTGCGCCCCGCACGCTTCGCCGCCGGTACTGCCGGCGGCCTTCCTGTTCCGGCTTCCATGGTCGCTCGCCGATGAAATCGATTTCTCCCCGCTACCGCGCGCTGCTCTCGCGCACTCTGGCTGCCTTGCTTGGCGGCTATGCACTGACCTGCGCCAGCGTGATCTTCCTCGGCGCCGTGCTGCCGCTGCCCAAGAGCCAGGCGATCCTAGCCGCCTCGCTGACCAGCTTCGCGGTGTACACCGCGGTGATCGTCTGGGCGTTCGCCACGCCCAACCTGAGGCGCATCTGGCGGGTGCTGCTGATCGCCTCGCTGGCACTGACCGGCGCCGGCCTGCTGTTGGGAGGTGACGCATGAGCAAGGTACAGAGCGGCGCGGCCGAGGGCGGTTTCCGCCAGGCCATGGCCTGGCTGCATACCTGGGGCGGGCTGTGGGCCTGCTGGGTGCTGTTCGTGATCTTCCTCACCGGCAGCCTGGGCGTGTTCGACGAGCCCATCACCCGCTGGATGAAGCCGCACCTGCCGCAGGCCACCGAGGCCACCGGCGACACCCGCATGGACGATGGCTTCGACCGGCCCCAGGCCGTGCGCATGGCCCGTACCTGGTTCGAGGAGAACCAGCCCAACGCGCATTTCTTGGGCATTGGCCTGCCGTCGGACGAGGACCCCTCGATCCGCCTGTTCTGGCAGGACCCGCAGGAGAACTTCCACAACTCCCGCATCGACGCCAGCACCGGCAACCCGGTGGACGGCTCCCGCGAGCGTGACAGCGAAGGCGGTCACCACTTCGTGCACATGCACTTCGAGTTCCACGGCGGCACGGCCGGCATCTGGTTCGTCGGTGCCTTCACCATGGCCATGCTGGTGGCGCTGGTCAGCGGCATCGTCATCCACAAGCGCCTTTTCAAGGACTTCTTCACCTTCCGTCCGGGCAAGGGCCAGCGCAGCTGGCTGGACGCGCACAACGCCCTCTCGGTGCTGAGCCTGCCGTTCCAGCTGATGATCGCCTACACCGGCCTGGCGACCTTCTACGCCCTGTACATGCCGGCCGGCATCGCCGCGCACTACGACAGCGAGGAGGCCTACTTCGCCGACCTGCTGGCCCAACCGGCGGCCCAGGAAATCACCGGCATCGCCGCGCCGTTGGCCGCGTTCGACGGCATGCTGCTGCATGCCGAGCAGCAACTGCAGCGCCCGGCCAGTTTCGTCAGCGTCGAGCACCCCAATGACAGCAGCGCCTCGGTGCGGGTGTTCGGCCGCTTCATCGAGAAGCCGGGCGAGTACCGCCTGCTCGGCGACGGCGGTGGCCGGGTGTTCTTCAACGGCGTGACGGGTGAGCAGACCGACGTGCAGATGCCGGGCGAGCTGCGTGGCGGCGCCGCGCAGGACGTGCAGTCGGTGATGGCCAACCTGCACTTCGCCGCCTTCGGCGGCCACCTGGTGCGCTGGCTGTACTTCATCAGCGGCCTGGCAGGCGCGGCCATGCTGGCCACCGGCGCGCTGCTGTTCATGGTCAAGCGCCGCCAGCGTTCGTTGAACGAGTTCGGCAGTGCCACGCCGCGCGTGTACCGGGTGATCGAGGTGCTCAACGTCGGCACCCTGACCGGTCTGCCCGTCGCCTGCGTAGCGTTCTTCTGGGGCAATCGCCTGGTGCTGCTGGGCATCGCCGACCGCCCGGAATGGGAGATCGCGGTGTTCTTCGCCGTCTGGCTGCTGAGTTTTGTCCACGCCGGCCTGCGTCCTGCTGCGCGGGCCTGGGTCGAGCAGCTGCTGGCGCTGGCCGTCCTGTGCCTGCTGCTGCCGCTGCTCAACTGGCTGACCGTTGGTGATCAGTTGTTCAGCTACCTGCAGCGCGGCGACGGCGAGCGTGCCGGCGTCGAACTGGTGGCGCTGGGCACCGGTGTGCTGTCGCTGTGGGGTGCCTGGCGCCTGAGCCGGCCGCGCAGGGCGCCGGCGCGTGGTCGCCAGCGCGCCGCCGTGGCGGAGGCACAATCATGAGTCTGACCCTCGCCGTGATTCTCGCCGCCGCGCTCTGCTATGCCGGCATGGCT
>NZ_DEYR01000069.1:622-2807 GCF_002364635.1 Pseudomonas sp. UBA3153 | reverse complement strand
CCGCGGGCGCGACAGCGTGTGGCACAGCGAGGAAGCCGGCGAACTGGCCGCGGTGCTCGCCGCCTATGCCGAACCGGGCCGCGAAGGCGTGCTGCGCTACGCCCTGGCCAGCCGCCTGCTCGGCCGCGATGCCGCCCAGCTGGCGCGGTGCCAGGACGACGAACGCGCCTGGGACAAGGAGCGCGCCGATGCCGAGCAGTACCACCAGTTGTGGCAGCAGCACGGTTTCATGCGGGTGTTCCGCGCCTGGCTGGATCAGGAACAGGTGGCCGAACGCTTGCTGGCGGGCATCGACGGCGAGCGCCGGCTGACCAACCTGCTGCACCTGGCCGAGCTGCTGCAGGCCGAGAGCCTGCAGCGTCCCGGCCTGGAAGTGCTGCTCGCCTGGTTCAACGGCCAGCGCAACAGCGAGGGCGCCGGCGACGATGCCCTGTTGCGCCTGGAAAGCGATGCCGAACGCGTGCAGATCGTCACCATCCATACGTCCAAGGGCCTGGAGTATCCGCTGGTGTTCTGTCCGTTCCTCTGGGACGGCAAGCTGCTCGGCCAGTTCACCGACAGCGCCCGCTGCCACGATGAAAACGGCCAGCCGCTGCTCGACCTCGGCAGCGCGCAGCTCGACCAGCATCTGGAAAAAGCCCGGCGCGAAGTGTTCGCCGAGAAGCTGCGCCTGACCTACGTGGCGCTGACCCGAGCGCGTGACCGCCTGTGGCTGCACTGGGGCCCGGTCGCCGTGCCCAAGCCGAAGAAGGACGGCGGCCTGCCCGACGAAGGCCTGCACAGCAGCGCGTTGGCCTGGCTGCTGCACGGTCGGCAGTTGCTCGGAGAAGACGCCCTCGGCGAAATCGCCGCGCACCTCAGCGAGATGCCCGGCGTGGCACTGGCGGCCGAGCTGGACCGCCTGGCCGAGAGCAGCCGGGGGATGATCGCCCGCGTGGCACTGCTCGACCGCGAAGCCACTGCCGGTGGCGAGCAGCGCGCCCAGGCGCCGGCCGCGCTGCAGCCATTCCAGCGCAGCCTGCAGAGCGCCTGGCGCATCGGCAGCTTCTCCGGGCTGGCCGCCGGCATGCACATGGAGGCGCCGGACCGCGACGCCCTGGCGATGCCGGCCGCCAGCGAACCGGGCGTAGGTTTCTTCGCCTTCCCCCGTGGGGCGCGGGCGGGGACCTGCCTGCACGCGATTCTCGAAGACTGGGCGCGGGACAAGGCGCCGCTGGCCGAGCTGGTCGCCCCGGCGCTGTGTGCCCACGGCATCGACGCCGAGGTGTGGAGTTCGATCGCCGAGCAGCACCTGCAGCGGGTCCTGGAGACCGATCTCAACGGCGCCGGCCTGACCCTGGCCAGCCTGCAACGCGCCCGTCGCCTGCCCGAGCTGGGCTTCACCTTCCCGGTGGCGAACCTCGACGTGCAGCGCCTGCGCGTGCTGCTCGCCGACCCCGCTATGGGCCTGGCGGAACCGCTGCGCCTGGCCGCCGAGCGCCTGGAGTTCGACAGCCTGGAAGGCTTCCTCAAGGGTTTCATCGACCTCACCTTCGAGCACGACGGGCGCTGGTACATCCTCGACTACAAGTCCAACTGGCTCGGCCCGGACGCCAGCCACTACGGCGGCGAGCGCCTGGTGCAGGCCCTGGCCGGCGAGCATTACTACCTGCAGTACCTGATCTACCTGGTGGCGCTGCGGCGTTTCCTGCGCCAGCGCCTGGCCGACTTCAGCAACGCGCAGCTTGGCGGCGCCTACTACCTGTTCCTGCGCGGCATGCCGCAGGCCGGCGTGTACTTCGCCCGGCCCCGCGACGAACTGCTGGATGCGCTCGACCGACTGTTTGCCGGAGCGGCCACATGATCGTCATAGCGCGGGCGCAACCCGCGGGTGGTACTGCGCATGACGACGGGGGTTGCGCCCGTCTTGCGGCCTGCCGCTCCACCGTAGGGTGCGCCGCGCGCACCGCCAACACCGCGGTGGCGACCGGTGCGCATGGCGCACCCTACGGGTTGCCGATGAACCTTGCCGAGTGGCCGCTCGTCGTAGGGTGCGCCGCGCGCACCGCCAACACCGCGGTGGCGACTCGTGCGCATGGCGCACCCTACGGGTTGCCGATGAACCTTGCCGAATGGCCGCTCGTCGTAGGGTGCGCCGCGCGCACCGCCAACACCGCGGTGGCGACTGGTGCGCATGGCGCACCCT
>NZ_DEYR01000069.1:0-335 GCF_002364635.1 Pseudomonas sp. UBA3153 | reverse complement strand
GCGCATGGCGCACCCTACGGAGGTTGCCAATGAACCTTGCCGAACTGCCGCTCGGCCCGCTGGAGCGGGCGTTGGTCGACAGCCTGCGCCGCCTCGATCCGGCGGCACCGGAATCCGTGCTGGCCGCTGCCGCGTTGTGCTCCGAGGCGTTGGGGGCGGGCGATGTCTGCCTGCTGCTGGAACGCCGCGCCGGGCGCCGCCCGTGGCCGGAGCACGCCTTCGTCCTGCCGGGCCTGGCCGAGTGGCGCGCGCAGTTGCAGGCCAGCGCGCTGGTCGGCGCGCCGGGTGGCTTCGCGCCGCTGATCCTCGATGGCGAGCGCCTGTACCTGGCGCGC
>NZ_DEYR01000049.1:0-3202 GCF_002364635.1 Pseudomonas sp. UBA3153 | reverse complement strand
CTCGGCGCAGCACGGCGTGCAGCGCGCGCGGCAACTGGCCAGGCAGTTTCGCGGCCTGTTGCGGCGGGCGCCGGTCGAGCCGCGCGAGGATGCGCAGGACCCGCGCTGGCTCGGCTGTCTGCTGGCCTTCGCCTATCCCGACCGCATCGCCCGCCAGCGCCGGGCCGGTGGCGCCGAGTACCGCCTGGCCAATGGCCGCGCGGCGCAGTTCGGCGAGGCCGATGCGCTGATGAAGGAGCCCTGGCTGGTGGTCGCCGACCTCGGCAGTCGCCAAGGCCAGCGCGAGGAACGCATCTACCTGGCGGCCGCGCTCGACCCGACGCTGTTCGAGGGGCCGCTGGCCGAGCAGGTCGCCACGCTGGAAGTGCTCGACTGGGACGAGCGCGAAGGCGTGCTGCGCGCCGAACGCCAGCGGCGCGTCGGCGAGCTGGTGCTGGGTAGCGAGGCGCTGAGCGGCCTGGAGGACGCCGCGCGGGCGCGCGCACTGGTCGGCCTGGTGCGGCGCAAGGGTCTGGAACTGCTGGCCTGGACCCCCGAGCTACGCCAGTGGCAGGCGCGCATCGGCCTGCTGCGCGAGCTGGACCTCCAGGCCGGCGGCGCCAGCGAATGGCCGGATGTCGGCGATGCGGCGCTGCTGGCGAGCCTGGAAGACTGGCTGGCGCCATACCTGGGCAAGGTCTCGCGGCTCAGCCATTTCGCCGCGCTGGACCTGGCCGGGATACTTCAGGGGCTGCTGCCCTGGCCGCTGCCGCAGCGCCTCGACGAACTGTCGCCGAAAGCCCTGGAGGTGCCGTCCGGCTCGCGCATCCGCCTGGACTACACGGACTTTCCTCCGGTGCTCGCGGTGCGTCTGCAGGAGCTGTTCGGTCTGGCCGACACGCCGCGCATCGCCGGGGGCCGGCTGGCGGTGAAGCTGCACCTGCTGTCGCCGGCGCGGCGCCCGGTGCAGGTCACCCAGGACCTGGCGAGCTTCTGGAGCAACACCTATCTGGACGTGAAGAAGGACCTCAAGGGCCGCTATCCGAAGCACTACTGGCCAGACGACCCGCTGATCGCCGAGCCCACCGCGCGGGCCAAGCCGCGGCGCTAGGAACCCGTTCGAGCGTCGCGCCCGACCCGTACAGGGCTATGGCCGCTCGCGGGGTGGTGGGAACGCCGTCATTCCTTGCGCAGCTGCAGATCGGCGCCGGTCGCGCGCAGCGCCCGATAGGCCCGGTCGAGGTCGTCGCGCAGTTTCTGCGCGTTGGCGCTGCGCGCCGAAATGATGAACTTGATCGGCACCCGCGCCAGCGGCACAGACGGCGGTGGCGCGATACCCAGTTCCTTCGCCGCCTGGTTCACCGACTGGTCGTAGTCGAGCAGGAAGTCCCCGCGCCCGCGGTCGAGCATCAGCAGCGCGGCGGTGTGCGTGCTGGTGCGGTGCTGGCGCAACTGCAGCGCGGGGTCCTGCAGCGCCGCGTTGATCTGCGGCCAATAGGTGTAGCCGGTGATCAGAATGACATCGCGGGCGGCTAGGTCGCGGGGAAACGCCGGGGTCGGGCCGCCGGGACGGTAATAGAGGTTGAGGCTGATTTCCGCCAGCTGCTCGTTGGCTTCCAGGGTTTGGCCCTGAAGGTTGGGCTTGCCCGGCGAGCCCGGCCAGATGTCGATGCTGCCGTCGACCAGCCCGGCATAGAGGCGCGCGCTGGGCAGTTCGCGAAAGCTCACGCGGTAGCCGGCGTTGTGCAGCAGCAGGCGGGTGAGGTCGACCAGAGAGCCCCGGGCTTCGCCGCGGGCGTCGGCGTAGATCGCCGGCGGCGAGTTGTAGTACCCCACCTTGACCAGCTGTTGCGGCGGTTCCGGCGCGCGGCCGGCGAAGCTGGCACCGCAGAACAGCGCGCCGAGCAGGGACAGAAGCAGTCGTGGAGATTTCGACATCGGTTTTCGCTGCGGCCTGGGACCGTCTTGTCACCCATCGACAGCGGAAGGCGCCGTCGTATCGACCGCAGTGTAATTCGGTTTTCGCGTCGGTAGCGGCGTTTTGCTATCGGATCGGTCAGCTTTTTTCTTCGATCAGCATGAAGAGCCGGAACATCGCCACGCTGGCGAACAGCTGCACGAAGCCGATCGCGCAATCGAGCAGCACGCTGGGCAGGAACGCCGGATCGTCGCCGAGCCAGCCGGACGACCAGGCGCCGAGCAGCCAGAGCGGCAGCATCGTGCTGAGCACCAGCGCGAGAATCTGCAGGAAGTGCCCCTGGGTCAGGCGATAGCTGTCGCGCAGCGCCGGCAGCGGCGGCATCCCGCGCAGCACCAGCAGGTACTCGGAGAACGCCAGCTTGACCATCACGAAGATCGCCGGCAGCACCAGCAGCGACATACCGAGCATGATCAGCAGGCTGGTGATCGCCGTGAGCAGTGCCAGCCGCGGCCACAAGCCCAGCGCGCCGGCCCAGAGCCGGGCGGTGCCGGGCGTTTCGCCACGGCTGCGGCTGTCGAGGAAGAGAATCAGCGATCCGGTGTAGAGCGGGTAGAACAGCAGCCCCAGCAGCACCTCGTAACCGGCCGACGGTTGCGTGCCGTCGACCGCCCGCAGCGCCTGGCGGCTGAGCGATTCAAGGGCCAGCGGCGGCAGGCAGAGCAGGGCGATGGCGCCCAGGTGGCGGCTGAAGAAGAACCAGGAGTCACGCAGGATCGGAAGCGGATTCATCGAACTCGACGGGCATGCAGGGAAGGGCCGCCACTGTAGCGGAAGACCCGGAACTGGCCAAACGGCCTCTGTGCACCGGGCGGGTTTACTCAACCTTTACGCGCGCCGGCGTTGAAATCGCCACGGCCAGTCGCACATTGAACACGTGGCGGGCCCACCCGCAGACACCGAATTTCCACAGATCGGAGACGTGCCATGCAATCCGAAGAACAGCAGGTGATCGACGGACTCTTCAACCGCCTGAAGGACGCCGAGGCGCAGTCCGCTGCGCGTGACGCCCAGGCCGAGGCGCTGATCAACGAACACATCGCCCGGCAACCCGCCGCGCCCTACTACATGGCCCAGGTCATCCTGATCCAGGAGGCCGGCCTCAAGCGCCTGGACCAGCGCGTGCGCGAGCTGGAGGCGCAGCTCGAACAGGCGCAGCGGCAGCGCCCGGCGCAGGGCGGTGGCGGTTTCCTCGCCGGGTTGTTCGGCGCCGGTCCGTCGCGCTCCGCGGCACCGGGCGCGGAG
>NZ_DEYR01000050.1:0-4640 GCF_002364635.1 Pseudomonas sp. UBA3153 | reverse complement strand
GTGGCGGGCCTCGCCGCGGCATTGCGGGTGGCGCGGGGCAAATCGCGAGCGGCCTGCCGGCGCCACGCCGAGGCGCAGTGGAGCCATGAGCTGATGCTGACGCGCTACGAGCAGCTGCTGCGCGATGTCGTGGCGAGCCACGCGCATGGCTGAACCGCAGGTCGGCTATTACGTCCATCACCACGGCGCCGGCCACGCCACTCGTGCGCTGGCGATCGCCCGGCAGCTGGGTTGCCCGGTGACGCTGATCGGCTCGAACCTGCCGCCGCTGCCGGCCTCCGTCGGGCGCCTGGATCTGCCCGGCGACACCGCGCCGGGCATGCGCGTCGAGCGCTTCGACACCCTGCACTACGCGCCGCTGGCGGTGGATGGCCTGCGCGAACGCATGGGCCTGCTCGGCGACTGGATGCGCGCGGCCTGGCCCTGCCTGCTGGTGGTCGACGTCTCGGTGGAGGTCGCGCTGCTGGCACGGCTGTTCGGCGTGCCGACCCTCTACCTGCGCCAGCACGGCCGCCGCGACGACCCCGCGCACCGCCAGGCCTACGCCACCGCGACGGCGCTGCTGGCGCCCTTTCCGCCGGCGATGGAAAGCCCCGACACGCCCGCCGAGGTGCTCGCCAAGACCCGTTACGCGGGCTGGGTGTCGCGCTACGCCGGCAGCGCGGCCGCCGAACCGCAAGCGGGCCGCGTGCTGGTGATCAACGGGCGCGGCGGCAGCGCCTTCAGTCACGCCGGGCTGGCCGAGCTGGCCCGCGCCTGCCCGCAACGCTCGCTGTACGTCGCCGGCGCCCTCCAGGGCAAACCGACGCAAGTGCCCGACAGCCTCACCTACCTGGGCACGCTGGACGATCCGGCGGAGGAAATGCGCCGCGCCGAGCTGGTAATTGGCAGTGCCGGCGACAGCCTGGTGGCGGAGGCCGCCTCGCTGGGCTGCCGCTACATCGCCATCGCCGAAGAGCGCCCCTTCGACGAGCAACTGCAGCAGGCGCGGCGGCTGGAACAACTGGGCGTGGCCATTGGCCTGGAGGGCTGGCCGGAGGCGAGCCGGTGGCCGTCGCTGCTGGCCCGTGCCGAGGGGCTCGACCCGCGCACCTGGCAGGCCTGGGCCGACGCGCAGGCCACGGCGCGCTGCGCGGCGATCATCGAGAACGTGATGGCGGAAACCTTCAGAAGCCCGTGCGGGCCTCGTTGAAACAGGCGGCGATTTCGGCAGCGCTGGGCTGACGCAGCACCTCAAGCTCGTCGTCGCGCCAGTCGATCAGCCCACGCTCGGCGAAACCGCCGAGCCAGTCGCCCATCGGCCATTCGTTCCAGCGCGCATGGAAACGCCGGGCATTGGCGACGATGGCCGCGAAGTGGTTGAGCGGCGGGCGGTAGGTCGGGTGGTACTGGTGATAGGCCAGGGCATCGGCGCTGCGCAGCTCAACGCCCCGCTCACGGGCACGGAAGGCGAAGTCGGTGTCTTCGGCGCCGTAGCCCAGATAGCCGTCGTCGAAGCCACCGATGCGCTCGAACACCTCGCCACGGCAGGCGAAATTCAGTGACCAGAACAGGTGATGCGGCATCGGCTGCCCGGTTTCGCCACGAAACACGCTCAGCGGATGGGCGACGCTGGCGGCGTGCAGGCTCTGTGCGGTCCAGCCGGGGTCGTTGGCCGACGGCGGCAGATAACGCACCTCGCCCAGGTGCAGCGCCTGCGGATGTGCTCGCAGCGCCTCGCGATAACCGCGCAGCAGCCCCGGCGAGGGAATGCAGTCCACGTCGAGGAACACCCAGGGCCGCGCCTCGTCCCGTCCACGGATCGCGTTGCGCGCGCGCGCCAGCGGCAGCGCGCCGTTCTCACCGTCGACCCGCAGCGCGTGAATCGCGAAACGCTCGCTGTGCAGCGGGCTCGGCGCCTCGTTCATCCACACCACCCACAAGGCCGCCACCGGGACGGTCGACTGTTCGAGCCCGGCGACCAGGTTGGCGAGCTGCGTCGCACGCCCGTGAACCAGCGTGATCACGTTCATCGGCGGGCGCTACAGCGCGGCGTTGGCCAGGGAACGCAGATAATGCCCGAAGCCCTCGGGCGCGCGGCACTCCAGCCTGGAACTGGTCTTCACCCGCACCGAGCGGCTCCAGGCGATGCGCGCGCCGATCTCCTGCAGGCGACGCACCAGGTGCACGTCCTCGTGGGCGGTCAGCGCGGGAAAGCCGCCGGCCTTCAGGTAGGCACTGCTGCTGATGCCGAAGTTGGCGCCGTGGATGTGCCGGTGGTCTTCCTGGTCGAAGTAGGCGGCTTCGTAGCGGCTGCGCACATCGGCCGAGTGCGCGCTCCAGTCATCCACCTCGACCACGCCGCAGACCGCGTCGGCGCCGTAGGAAAGCTGCGCCGCGAGCCAGTCGTCGGGCACCAGGGTGTCGGCGTCGGTGCAGGCGATCCAGCGCGCCCCGGCGGCGATCAGGCGTGCCGCGCCTTCGGCACGGGCGACGCCGACATTGCGGGCGTGGATCTCCAGCAGGCTGACCGGATACTGCTCGACCACCCAGCGGGAACCGTCGTCACAGGCGTCCAGCACCACCATCACATGGACCGGTTCACCGGCCAGTTGCGGGTGCTCCGCCGCGCGCATGACGGCACGCAGGCAACGGGCAAGACACTCTTCTTCGTTATGTGCAGGGATGACTACACCGATCATGGAACGCCCTCGGGTAACGCAATGGTGTCGGCACGCCCCGGCGGGGCGCCGATCAGGCTTGGATCATTCGCAGCGCGCCTTCCAGGACTCGAAGCCACCGCAGTTGCGCGAGTAGCCCTCGTGGTCGACACAGCTCAGCTTGCTCTGCTTGCCCGCGGCGACCTCGTTGGAAACGATGTCGCCGCTCTTGCGCCGCACATCGACGATCACGTCGTGGTCGCAGCTGTTCTGGAAGGCGATGTCATGGCTGACGCCGGCGTCGTCGGGCTTGGAGGTGTTGTACAACTCCTTGATGCACTGATTGCCCTTGGCGTCGGTGGTGGAGCAATCCGCCGCGATGGCGGGCGCCGCGAGTACCGCGGACAGCGACAGCGCGACGGCCGCGCAGGCGCGGCGCAGGTTTACGGGGGTATCGAAGGGGGAACGCGTGGCGATCTTGCCGATCCGGTGACGAACTCTCATGGTGTTCTCCAAAAAAACCTCAGCGCTGCAGCCGTACCGGCGCCGTCCCGCATGAGCCGGAGACGGCGGCGTTTCCGCGCTGCCAAGGTTTAGTCCGCCGCGGCCTCGCACAGGTTGCGAAAACCGGACGGATGACCGGAAACGCCCGACCCAGCCCGATAGGTCGCCTGCGGACGCCCGGCGAAAGCGGTCGACAAACCCCGTCCGCCTGCGTTTAGCTCGGCGTCCCGTCACCCGAGGAACGCCCATGAGCGAGCAACAGCAGGACGCGGTCGTCCGCCACCTCAACCCGGCCCACGGCGTCGAACCCTGGGCGCGCGAGTTCGCCGAAGCCATCGAAATCCCCGGCGGCGCCCGCCAACTGGTGCTCAGCGGCGTCGGCCCGGCCATCATCGACGCCAGCGCCGCGCCCGGCAGCGTTGCCGCCTACGGCGACACCGCCGCCCAGACCCGCAGCGTGATCGAGCAGATCGCCGCGACCCTGCAACGCCACGGCTATGCCCTCGGCGACGTGATCAGCATGCAGGCCCTGCTGGTGGGCGACCCGGCGCTGGACGGCGCCGCGGATTTCGAGGGTTTCTCGGCGGTCTACAACCGCTACTTCGGCACCGCCGAGCAACCCCGAGTGCCGACCCGCACCCGCGCCCAGGTGATCCGCCTGGTGCCGCCGGGCTGGCTGGTGGAAATCACCGCGATCGCGGTGAAGGCCTAGCCGCGAGCGGACAGCAAAAGGCCACCCGAGGGTGGCCTTGCGTCCGCGCCAACAGGGCAGCTGTTCAGTCGAGAATCACCAGCCGGTCCGGCAGTTCGTTGCGCGTGTGCGTGGCGGGCACGTGGCGCTTGAGGTGTTCGCCGCAGGCCTCGATGCAGGCCAGGAAGCCGTGCAGCGTTTCGCCCTGGCGTACGGCGCGGGTGAATTCGCCGACGATCGCCGCCCAGGTGTCATCGCCGATGCGGCTGGAGATGCCGTGGTCGACGAGGATTTCCACGTAGCGCTCCTGCTCGGAGACGAAGATCAGCATCCCGGTGCCGCCCTCGGTGTGGTGCAGTTTCTGTTCGAGGAACTGCCGCCGTGCCAGGTTGGCCGCCCGCCAGTGCCGCACGCCGCGCGGCACCAGGCGGGTGGTCAGCGGCTTGAGGCGGAACAGCAGGCCGACCCCGATGAAGGTCAGCCACTGCACCAGCAGCAGTTCGTGGGCGTTCAGCCACAACGGCTGATAGTTGACGATCCCCGGCACCAGCAGCGCGAGGAGCGCGGCCCACAGCAACGGGATGTAGCTGTAGTCGTCCGCGCGGGCGGCGAGCACCGTGACCAGTTCAGCGTCGGTGTCGCGCTCGATGCGCCCGATGGCGTCTGCCACCTGCTTCTGGTCGCTGTCGCTGAGTAAGGTCATCGTGTTTCCCGTATCCGTTCGCAGTTACCAGCCACCGGACGCACCGCCGCCGCCGAAGCCGCCACCGCCGCCGCCAAAACCACCGCCCCCGCCGAAGCCGCCG
>NZ_DEYR01000096.1:0-10957 GCF_002364635.1 Pseudomonas sp. UBA3153 | reverse complement strand
GTCGTCGCGCAGCACCCGCAGCGACTGCCGCGCCAGGGCCTCGCCGAGCACCGCGGCAACGCCGCCGGCCGCGTTGTCGCCGCACACCAGATGCCACATGGGCGCCGTCACTCGGGCTTCTTCAACTTCGGATTGGGGAAGAACTGCACCGGGACGATCTTCGGGTCGGCCCGCTTCGGCGCCGGCTTGCTGACCCGCGTGGGCAGTTCGCTGGGCACCGAATTACCCTGCGCGTCGAGGGTGTCGGAGAAGCCGCAGGCGACGCACTCGCGGTGCGGAACGTCATCGACGCTCCACATCTTGATGGTGTCGGCCGCGCTGCACGCCGGGCACACGGCACCGGCAATGAAGCGCTTCTTGATCACGGGCGTGTCGCTCATGCCGCCTCCGCGCTCAGGCCAAGGTGGCGCAGCAGCGCATCGATGCTCGGCTCACGGCCGCGGAAGTCGACGAACAGCACCATCGGCGCCTGCGAGCCACCACGCGCGAGGATCGCCTCGCGGAACGCGCGGCCGGTTTCACCGTTGAACACGCCCTCCTCCTCGAACCGGGAGAAGGCGTCGGCGGAGAGCACTTCGGCCCACTTGTAGCTGTAGTAACCGGCCGCGTAACCGCCGGCGAAGATGTGCGCGAAGCTGTTGGCGAAGCGGTTGAAGGCCGGCGGACGCAGCACCGACACCTCGTCCCGAATGCCTTCGAGCACCTCCAGCACGCTGCGCCCGTCGCCGTGGGTGGCGTGCAGCTCGAAGTCGAACAGCGAGAACTCGATCTGCCGCACCATCATCAGCCCGGACTGGAAGTTCTTCGCCGCCAGCATCTTGTCCAGCAGGGCCTGAGGCAGCGCCTCGCCGGTCTGGTAGTGGCCGGAGATCAGCGCCAGGCCCTCGGGCTCCCAGCACCAGTTCTCCATGAACTGGCTGGGCAGCTCGACCGCGTCCCAGGCCACGCCGTTGATGCCGGACACGCCGGCATGCTCGACTCGGGTCAGCAAGTGGTGCAGCCCGTGGCCGAATTCGTGGAACAGCGTGGTGACTTCGTCATGGGTGAGCAGCGCCGGCTTGCCGCCGACCGCCGGGGTGAAGTTGCACACCAGGTTGGCCACCGGGCTGATCAGCTCGCCGCCGGCGGTGCGGCGCTTGTCGCGCGCGCCGTCCATCCAGGCGCCGCCGCGCTTGTTGGCGCGGGCGTAGAGGTCGAAGAAGAAGCGCCCGACGTGCTCGCCGTTCTCGCTGATCTCGAACAGGCGCACGTCCGGGTGCCAGCTGTCGAAGCCCTTCAGCTCGGCGATCTGGATGCCGTAGAGGCGCTCGACGATGACGAACAGGCCGGAGAGCACCTTGTCGATGGGGAAGTACGCGCGAAGGATTTCCTGGGAAATGCTGTAGCGCTGCTCGCGCAGCTTCTCGCTGTAGTAGCCGACGTCCCAGCTCTGCAGGTCGTGCAGGCCCTGTTCGGCGGCGAAGGCCTTGAGTTCGGCGAGGTCCTGCGCGGCGAAGGGCTTGCCGCGCACGCCGAGGTCACGCAGGAAGCTCAGCACCTGGTCCGTGGACTCGGCCATCTTGCTGGCCAGCGACAGCTCGGCGTAGTTGCCGAAGCCGAGCAGCTTCGCCAGTTCCTGGCGCAGGTCGAGGATCTGCTCCATCAGCGGGCCATTGTCGTTCTGCCCGGCGTTCGGGCCCTGGTCGGAGGCGCGCGTGCAATAGGCGGTGTAGACCTCTTCGCGCAGGGCGCGGTCGTCGGCGTAGGTCATCACCGCATAGTAGCTGGGGAATTCCAGGCTGATCAGCCAGCCTTCGACGCCCTTGGCCTCGGCGGCCTGCTTCATCTGCGCCTTCGCCGAATCGGTCAGGCCGGCCAGCTGCGCTTCGTCGTCGATCTGCTTGGTCCAGGCCTGAGTGGCGTCGAGCAACTGGTTGGAGAAGGCACTGGTCAGCTCGGAGAGCTTCATCTGGATTTCGCCGTAGCGCTTCTGCTCGGCGGGCGGGAGGTCGATGCCGGACAGGCGGAAGTCGCGCAGCGTGTGTTCGAGGATGGTCTTCTGCGCCACGTCGAAGCCGGCTGCTTCGGGACTGTTCGCCAGCGCCTCGTAGGCCTGGAACAGCGCGCGGTTCTGGCCCATCTCGGTGTAGTACTCGGAGAGCTTGGGCAGGCAGGCCTCGTAGGCACTGCGCAGTTCGGCACTGTTGCACACGGCGTTGAGGTGGCTGACCGGGCTCCACGCCTGGCTGAGGCGCGCGCCCAGTTCGTCGAGGGCCAGCACAAGGCTGCTCCAGCTCGGCGTCGACGGGGCGGCGAGCAGCGCGGCGATGGCGGCGCGGTTGTCGGCGAGGATGGCGTCCACCGCCGGCTCGACGTGCTCGGGCTTGATCGCGGAGTACGGCGGCAGGTCGAAGGACTGAAGCAGGGGATTTTCGGCGGTCAAGATGTTCACCTGTAGCGTGGATTCTCATGCTGTGACCACGCGCGGCGGCTGCCTTTCCCGCGGTCATCGTTCAGCGACATGCCTTCCATCTTAATTACAATCGGGGCTCACCGCAGCCAGAGAGGTTTCTATCGTGGCGATCAGAACATACAACAGCAGCACCCCGCGGCTCGGCGAGCGCGCCTTCGTCGACGCCTCGGCGGTGGTCATCGGCGACGTCGAG
Organism: Pseudomonas sp. UBA3153; assembly: GCF_002364635.1. Taxonomy (NCBI): domain Bacteria; kingdom Pseudomonadati; phylum Pseudomonadota; class Gammaproteobacteria; order Pseudomonadales; family Pseudomonadaceae; genus Pseudomonas; species Pseudomonas sp. UBA3153. The sequence continues at coordinate 8,312 of NZ_DEYR01000096.1, read as the reverse complement.
ATCGGCGAGGACAGCTCGGTGTGGCCACTCAGCGTGATCCGCGGCGACATGCACCGCATCCGCATCGGCGCGCGCACTAGCATTCAGGACGGCAGCGTGCTGCACATCACCCACGCCGGCCCGTTCAATCCGGACGGCTTCCCGCTGATCATCGGCGACGAGGTCACCGTCGGCCACAAGGTCACGCTGCACGGCTGCACCCTGGGCAGCCGCATCCTGGTCGGCATGGGCAGCATCGTCATGGACGGCGCGGTGGTACAGGACGAGGTGATCATCGGCGCCGGCAGCCTGGTGCCGCCGGGCAAGGTGCTGGAAAGCGGCTTCCTCTACGTCGGTAGCCCGGTGAAACAGGCGCGCCCGCTGAGCGACAAGGAACGCAGCTTCTTCGCCTACACCGCCGGCAACTACGTGAAGCTCAAAGATCAGCACCTGGCCGCCGGTTTCGACCACTGACGGACGCGGCGAACTTCGCCGGCCTCGCCCCGGTCATCTGCTCACATTCCCAGGGCACAGCGCATGGCACACGATCATTCCCACGACGGACACGGCAACCAGGCGAACGAGAAGGCCCTGTGGATCGCCCTGGCGCTGACCGGCGGCTTCATGCTCACCGAGCTGATCGGCGGGCTGCTCAGCCACTCGCTGGCGCTGCTCTCGGATGCCGCGCACATGGTCACCGACACCGCCGCGCTGCTCATCGCCCTGCTGGCGATCCGCGTGTCCAGGCGCCAGGCCGATGCGCGGCGGACCTTCGGCTACGCGCGCTTCGAGATCCTTGCCGCCGCGTTCAACGCCCTGCTGCTGCTCGGCGTGGCGGTGTACATCATGGTCGAGGCGGTGCGCCGCCTGATGCAGCCGCCGGAGCTGCAAACCGGCACCATGCTGGCGATCGCCGTACTCGGCCTGGTGGTGAACCTGATTTCCATGCGCGTGCTCAGCGCCGGCCAGGACGACAGCCTGAACCTGCGCGGCGCCTATCTGGAAGTGCTCAGCGACATGCTCGGCTCGGTGGGCGTGATCATCGCCGCGCTGATCGTGCGCTACACCGGCTGGACCCCGGCGGACCCGATCGTCGCCGTGCTGATCGCGCTCTGGGTGGTGCCGCGCACCTGGTCGCTGCTGCGCACCAGCTCCAACGTGCTGCTCGAAGGCGTGCCCTCGGGCATCGACCCGCAGGCGGTGCGCAAAGCCCTCGCCGCGCAACCTGAAATCGAGGATGTGCACGACCTGCACATCTGGGGCCTGACCCCACAACGGCGACTGCTCTCGGCGCACCTGGTGATCGCCGGCACCCTAGACCCGGAGCACGGCGACCGCCTGATCGCACGGGTCAACGAACTGATGCACGACACCTTCGACATCAGCCACTGCACCCTGCAACTGGAACGCAGCCACTGCACCGGGCACAGCCGCCTTCACGCGCACGATGCGTTGCACGGCGAAGGCTGAATCGCCGCTCGGTGGGCACCCGCCCATGGGGCCAGTTACTTCCTGATCCCCCGCCATCTGGACCTTGCATCCACGTCGATGACGACCAGATAATTTTCGACAGTCGCATGTTACCGGTAACACTCATAGACATTACAACAACAGAGAGGACTGTCGTGACGACTCATCCCGATCCCCATGTGGCGTCGCTCGCACGCCATGCCCAGCACATCCGCCGCCAGGTGGTTCGCCTGGTCGCCCAGCGCGGCCAGGGCTATGTCCAGCAAGGCCTCGGCGCGGCAGACCTCTTCACCGCTGTCTATTTCAACGAACTGGATATCGATGCGGACTACCTGGAGCGCCCCGGGCGCAGCCGCTGCGTACTGTCCACCGCGCACAACTCGGCGGTGTTCCACGCCACCCTGGCCGAATGCGGGCTGATCGACGCCGCGAGCCTGGACAGCTATTGCCATGACGGCTCGCCACTCGAGGTGAACGTTTCCGAACGCCTCGGCCCGCTGGTCGAGGCCACCTGCGGCTCGCTCGGCCAGGGCCTTTCGGTGGCCACTGGCATGGCCCTGTCGGCGCGCCGGCGCGGCTTCGACGGGCGCTACTACGTGATCCTCGGCGACGGCGAAATGCAGGAAGGCCAGACTTGGGAAGCCGCGCTCTGTGCCGCCAGCTACGGCCTCGACAACCTGTGCCTGATCGTCGATCTCAACCGCATGCAGGTGGAAGGCAACATCGACAAGGTGCTGCGCATGGACCCCATCGAGGACAAGTGGAGGGCCTTCGGCTGGGCCACCGTGAGCCTCGACGGCCACGACCTGCCGGCCCTGCTCGATGCCCTGGCGCAGGCCCGCGCCTGCCCCGGCAAACCCTTCGCGATCATCGCCAACACCGTGCCAGGCAAGGGTGTCAGCTTCCTCGAGGGGCAAATGAGTCACAACATGGTGCTGAACGGGCAATCCGCCGCCGACGCGCTGAGCGAACTGGGAGAGCCGGCATGAATACCCGTACCGACCTGCATCTGGGCGACTTCACCGCGTCCGCCTCGGTCTATGGCAACCAGGCGATTCCGCGCTACTACGGCGAAGCGCTGCTGGAGCTCGCCGGGGAGAACCCGAATGTGGTCTGCCTGGGCTGCGACCTGTCCGCCTCCACCGAGACCGATCTGTTTCGCGACCGGCTGCCGGAGCGCTTCTTCATGATCGGCATGCAGGAGGCCAACGCTGTCGGCACGGCAGCCGGCATGGCGCGGATGGGCGACATCCCCTTCGTGCACAGCTTCGGTGTGTTCATGTCGCGACGGCCCTACGACCAGATCGCCATGCAGCTGGCCTACCCGAAAACCAACGTCAAGCTGGTCGGCTTCCTGCCCGGCCTGACCACCCTGCTCGGCGTCTCGCACCAGGCCATCGAGGACATCGCGCTGATGCGCGCGCTGCCGAACATGACCGTGGTCGAACCCTGCGGTCCGGCGCAGATCCGTGCCGCGGTCCGCGCGGTGGCGGCGCACTCGGGTCCGGTATACCTGCGCATGGAGCGCCCGGCCACGCCGCTGGCCGAGGGCGAGGAGCCGCTCGAACTGCACATCGGCCGCGCGCAGACCCTGCGCGAGGGCGCCGACGTAGCGATCTTCGCCTGCGGGCTGATGGTGCCCAAGGCGCTGCAGGCCGCGGAGCAGCTGCGCGCCCAGGGCGTCCAGGCGGCGGTGATCAACATGCACACGATCAAGCCACTGGATCGCGACGCCGTGCTCACGCGTGCCCGCCAGTGCAGGGCGATCGTCACCGCGGAAAACCACTCGATCATCGGCGGGCTGGGCACCGCCGTCGCCGAAGTTCTCGCCGAGTCAGGGATGGCCTGCCGCTTCGCCCGCGTCGGCGTGGCCGACACCTTCGCCCAGGGCGGCTCCACGCCGTTCCTCCAACAGCAGTACGGGCTGACCGCCGAACACATCGCCCGCGCCGCCAGCGGATTGCTCGGAGGTGCGCATGTCTGAGGCCTTCAGCGTTGCTTTCCTCGGCCTCGGCACCATGGGCGCGCCAATGGCGCGCAACCTCATCGAGGAAGGCTTCGCGCTGCGCGTGTTCGACGTCAGCGCGGCGGCCCTGGCCGCTTTCGAGGGCTCGGCGTACTGCGCCGAGTCGCCCGCCGACGCCGCGCGCGAAGCCGACGTGGTGATCTGCATGCTGCCCAATTCAAGCTTCGTCGAAGCCGTGCTGTTCGGCACCGACGGCGCGGCCGCGAGCCTGCGCCGCGGCGGCCTGGTGATCGACATGAGTACCGGCTCGGCGCGGGAAACCCTGCGCACGGCACAACGTCTGGAGACCGAGGGGCGGCGCTTCGTCGACGCCCCGGTGGCGCGCGGCAAGCGTGAGGCCATCGACGGCACGCTGATCGTGGTCGCCGGTGGCGCGCCGGCGGACCTCGAGACGGCGATGCCACTGTTCCGCGCCATGGGCGAGAAGGTTCTGCACATGGGCCCGGTGGGCAGCGGCATCCGCGCCAAGCTGGTGAACAACTATGGCTCGATGGTGAACATGGTGATCGCCAGCGAGATGCTCGCCTTCGCCGGCAAGCTCGGGCTCGACCGCCAGCAATTCCTCGGACTGATCAGCGAGACGGCGGCCGGAAAGGGCCAGTTGCTGACCAATTTTCCAAAGAAGGTACTGGCCGGCGACATCACCCCGGACTTTCCGCTGCTGATGGGGCTCAAGGACCTCGGCCTGGCACTCGAGCTGGGCGCCGACGTGGGTATGCCGCTGTGGCTGGGCGGCGCCGCGCGCGAGCTGTTCAGCCTCAGCCGCAACCGTGGGCGCGGACAGGACGACTGCACGGCCATGCTGCTGCTTCTGGAGGAGCTAATGGGGCCGGGCGATAGCGATCCCCGCTGAGCACGCCCGTCGTCGGAGGCACCGCGAACCGTCGAACCGTTTAACCGATCCCTCGCATCCACAGAGAACAAGAACAATGACAGACACTCGCCCCCGCACATCGATGAACAAGGTCGCGTCCGCCAGCTTCGCCGGCGCGGTACTCGAATGGTATGACTTCTTCATCTTCGGCACCGCCGCCGCGCTGGTCTTCGGCCCGCTGTTCTTTCCCTCCGAAGACCGCCTGACCGGCATCATCGCCGCCTTCGCCGCCTCCGCCGTGGGCTTTCTCGCGCGACCGCTGGGCGGGCTGGTATTCGGTCATTTCGGCGACCGCGTCGGGCGCAAGAAGAGCCTGCTCGCCACCCTGGTGATCATCGGCGTCGCCACCACCCTGATCGGCTGCCTGCCGACCTACGGGCAGGTCGGCATCTGGGCGCCGATCCTGCTTTCCGTGCTGCGCCTGCTGCAGGGCTTCGGCCTCGGCGGCGAATACGCCGGCGCCGCGCTGCTGACCATCGAGCACGCGCCGGAAGGCAAGCGCGGCTTCTGGGGCAGCGTGCCGCAATCGGCCGCCGCGGCCGGCGTGCTGCTGGCCACCGGAGTGTTCGCCCTGGTCATGCAGCTACCGGAGGACGCGGTGTTCAGCTGGGGCTGGCGGATACCCTTCCTGCTCAGCTCGATCATGATGGTGGTCGGCCTGGTGATCCGCTTCAACATCACCGAAACGCCGGACTTCAAGAAGGCCGTCGAAGAGGCAGCCGGCAAGCCGAGCCGCCCGCCGCTGCTGATCCTGCTCAAGGAAAGCCCACGCGCGCTGCTGCTGACCATCGGCGCACGGCTGGCGGAAACCACCGCCTCCAACGTGATCAACACCTTCACCATCGTCTATGTGTCGAGCCAGTTGGCGATGGACCGCTCGATCCCGCTGCGCGGTGTGCTGATCGCCTCGGCCATCGGCATCTTCATGTGTCCGCTCGTGGGCTGGCTGTCCGACCGCGTCGGCCGGCGCACCATGTACGTGGCCGGCGCGGCGTTCATGGCGCTGTTCGCCTTCCCCTACTTCATGCTGCTCAACACGCAGAGCGTCACGCTGATCTTCCTGGCCATGGTATTGGGCTTCAACCTCGGCCAGATGACCATGTTCGCCGTGCAGCCGACCTTCTTCAGCGAGCTGTTCGGCGCCGGGGTGCGCTACACCGGGCTGTCGATCGCCTATCAGTTCTCCGCTATCTTCGGCGGCTTCTCGCCACTGATCGCCGCCTCGTTGCTCAAGTTCGGCGGTGGCGAACCCTGGTATGTGGCGATGTTCCTCGCCGTGGTCTGCCTGGTTTCGCTGATCTGCGCGGTAGTGGTGAAGGGCGACGCGTTGCCGGTGGGCGTCGCCCTGGGCAAGCCGGGCACGCTACGCGGCGGCGTCTAGCGTACCGACGGCAATGCGGGGCCTGCGACACGCCGGCCCCGCCGGTTTCAGGCGCTGTCGCGTTCGACCAGCTCGAAGCCCAGATCGAAGATACGCTGGCCGCTATCGCGCTGGTTCAGGCGGTCGAGAATGCACTGCGCCACCTGCGCACCGATGGCCTTGCGCGGCACGTGCAGCGTCGTCAGCGAGGGGCTCATCATCGAGGAAATCCCGGTGTCGTCGAAACCGGCGATGGCCAGGTCGGCGGGCAGCTTCAGGCCGCGTTGCAGGCAGGCCAGCATGACACCGACGGCGAGAATGTCGGAGCTGGCGAACACTGCATCCAGCGCGTGCGCGGCGAGCAGGCTGTCGATCGCCTCGCCGCCGGCGACGAACTCGAACGGCGCATGGACCAGTTGCCAGGGTTCGCATGGCAGCCCGGCCTCCTCCAGGGCCGCGCAGAACCCCAGCTCGCGCTGCTGCGCGCGGTCGTTGTTCTCCAGCAGGCCGCCGATATAACCGATGCGCCGGTGACCCTTGCCGATCAGGTAGCGGGTCATCTGCAGCGCCGCCTCGTAGTTCGACATTCCGACGCAGACATCGATGGGCGTGTCGGTCAGGCTCCACATCTGGATCACCGGGATCTGCGCCGCGCGCACCAGTGCCTCGGTGGCCGGCGTCTGGATGCAACCGGTGAGGATCAGCGCGTTCGGCCGGTAGGCGAGGAAGGTGCGCACCAGCTCTTCCTCGGTCTGCGCCGAGTAATGGCTGTGGCCGATCAGCAGGTGCAGCCCGGCCGGACGCAGGATGCGCTCGATCTCCTGCAGGGTTTCGGAAAAGATCGAGTTGGAGAGGTTCGGCACGATCGCCGCGACGATGGGACCGCGGTTCGACGCCAGCGTCATTGCCGCCAGGTTCGGGGTGTAGTCGAGCCGCTTCACCGCCGCCTCGATGGCCTCTCGGGTAGCGCTGGCGACCTTCTCCGGCAGTTTGAAATAGCGCGACACCGTGATCGACGAAACTCCTGCCTCGCGGGCGACGTCGTGGATCGTGACCTTCTGCGAGAAGCCGCGGCGCTTCCTGGGTTTCTTTTCGCTCATGACGACCTGCGCCTGCGTCGCTATGGAAAATTCCACCCGATTATGCCGGACAAGAAGCGCGAACTTGGGAGAATGTGAGCCGGCGCCCGGCTGCCCGGCGCACGAGAACACCTGGGCGGCTGTGAACGTGCCACCGATGGGATTTTCGCCAGAGGTTCTTGGAGTGCCTAGGCGGCAGTGAAGGGGTGGCGCGACGAAAGCGGCGTATTGAGGATTTCTGAGCTGCCTACGCGGCAGTGAAGCCGCCTCCCTCCGCGAGATGGGCGAGCTGTTCTTTCTGAGCTGCCTACGCGGCAGTGAAGGCCGTCACTCTGCACGAGCAGCGCCTGGTAGCTTTCTGAGCTGCCGGATAGGCAGCGCAAAAAATGGCGCGCGGGTTCGAGATGCCGTGCCACCGCTTCATTTCCGGACAGGCAGCTCAACATCCTCTCCACGCGACGTAACCGATTTCCCGTTGGCGATTTGCGGCTCGGGGTGGGGTGCGGGACAATTCGCGTCCGTTCTCAGTGCGCGACAGGCCCCATGCATCAGTCCACCGTTCTCTTCGACCTCGACGGCACCCTCACCGACCCGCGCGTGGGCATCACGCGGTCGATTCAGCATGCGCTGGCGCAGCTGGGTATCGACGAGCCGGATCTGGCGAAGCTGGAGCCTTTCATCGGGCCGCCGCTGCTGCAGGCGTTCATGCAGCAGTACGGCTTCGACGAGGCGCGGGCGTGGGAGGCGGTCGGGCATTACCGCGAGCGGTTCAAGGTCACCGGGCTGTACGAGAACCGGGTGTTTGAGGGCGTGCTGGAGATGCTCGACGCACTCAACGCCCAGGGCCGCACGCTGTACATCGCGACCTCGAAGCCAACCGTGTTCGCCCGCGAGATCGCCCGCCACTTCGGCTTCGACCGCCACTTCAAGGTGATCTACGGCAGCGAACTGGACGGCACGCGCACCGACAAGGTCGAGCTGATCCGCCACCTGCTCGCCGAGGAAGGCCTGGCCCCGGCCGACTGCCTGATGATCGGCGACCGCAAGCACGACCTGATCGGCGCCCATCGCAATGGCCTGCAGGCGGTCGGCATCGGCTACGGCTTCGGCAGCCACGCCGAGCTGATGGCCGAGTCGCCGGCCTGGTACTTCGCCACGCTGGCCGAGCTGCAGCAAGCCTTCACTCGCCCGTAGCAGCCTGCCAGCCACCGCCCAGCGCCCGTGCCAGGGCCACGCTCGCCTGCAGGCGGGCCAGGCGCAGCTGGGCGCTCTGGTCTTCGGCGGCATACAGGGTGCGCTGGGCATCGAGCAGGTTGAGCAGGTCCTCGGCTCCGGCGCGGTAGCGCCGCTCGGCCAGTTGCAGGGCGCGCTCGGCCTGGGCCTGCACCTCCTGCTGGGCCTGCCACTGGGCCTCGACGCCGGCGCCGGCATTGAGCGCCACCTGCACGTCGGCAAAGGCCGCGACGATGCTCTGCCGGTAGTCGGCGAGCAGCTCCTCGCGGCGCGCCGCCGCGCGGTCGCGCT